>JABDFJ010000034.1 GCA_013286645.1 Chlamydiota bacterium
AGAACCAGAATCTACAACTTCACGAAATATTTGATATAGCCCTGCTTCATCTTCAGCTTGAAATAATCGCAGCGCATAACCCATTTGTTTCAGATGAAAAGAGATCTCTATGAGGCTTTCGATTTCCTTACCATTGTTTAAACTTACGTCATCCTGTTTTTGAGACAGCATATGTTCATTTGATTTGTCTTTAGTTCTGGAATTTCTCAATCCCATGGCATAAAGGGCGATTCCTTTATAAACTGTCTCGATCTGTTCATTAGTTAAAGTTAATAGGGCTCGCTTGGTTTGATTAAAAGCAATCGGCTCAAATGCCTGAAGAGTTTGCCTCCCAACCTCTGTGATTTGTAAAAACCGTTTCCTCTTATCCCTTTCATCAGTAACGCAAGCAATATAGCCCTTCTTAGCTGCTTTAGAAATCAAGCGACTGATCGTTGACTTATCTAGGAGCAAGCGTTCGGCAATTTCTCCCATCGTGGGAGTCGAAGATCCAGCTAGTTCGATCAAAAGATGACGCTCTGCTAAAGTGACTCCAATTTCAAAATAGGCATCATTAAGTAATCCGAGCTCCCGAACCATGCTTCTTGCATTGCGCCTTAGTTCGTCAATGGCTGCGGTTGAAAGAATTCCCATATCGCCCTAATTAGTTGTATTATACAACCAATTTAGCGCACGCTAAGCTTTTTTGCAACGAAATTTCATTATTGTCTCTGTCGCTAACGTCCCTAAACCTTACATTACACGATAGTTCGGAATTGCTTTTTTCCTTATTTCAATGATTAGTGGTTATGGAGATTTTATTCAATTTAAACTTTCATTACAGTTTGAGAGGTGCTATAAGCTTTACAAGGCTTGTTGAATTTAGGGTAATATGAACTATTTGTTTAAGCAGACTCTTATTTGGATCGGAGGATATTTTCCATTTATACCTCGACTTTTTGGATTAAAAGTCTTAAGCATCGGTTACATAGATATAACTCCAGACCTTTGCAATGGGAAGCCTCAGGGAAGAATAGTAGAATCTAAGGTGTCATGGCTCATCAAAAATTTATGGGGAGCACCTTTACCCATAAAAATTATAATATTTTGCGTTCAAGCAGATGATGGATGGATACAAGCATATCCAGTGAATCAAGCCTTACATGGTGGGTGGAATAGAGACATTTCATATGGAAATGAACATAGAAAGACTTGGAAGCCAAAATTTTCTATGTTCGTAAATCGAAGACCTTAACTAAATAGTTTTTCCATTGTTTTTTACTTAAAAAACAATAAATTTTAGGATTTTCGAGTTCAATTTGGAGCCCGTTTTAGCGCTTAAAAGGTTATAATTTTTAGAATATTATGTTAAAATTCATCTTCACAATCCTATCAGGAATAAGTATGCTCCATTCTACACCAATTTATGCTGAAGACACTGCCAGACACACACACAATGAACCAAAAACCATCAAACGATTTAGCAATCAAGTGGTCATTGTAACAGGGGCTTCAAGAGGAATTGGTCGAGGAATAGCTCGTCTTTTCGCTGAAGAAGGGGCAAAAGTTGTTTTAGTGGGCCGAGATGAAGCTCAACTCAAAAGTGTAAAAGATTCTATTCAAGCCGACGATGGTAACGCAATTTTTGTCCAAGCTGATGTAAGCAATCCGAAAGACATGGAGAGAATGGTAAATGAGGCTTTAAGCCAATATGGCAAGATAGATGTCCTTTGCCATAATGCAGGAATTTACCCGCATGCCAGGCTTGAAAACATGACACTTGAAGAATGGCAAACAGTAATTGATGTAAACCTAACTGGGACTTTTTTAGCAGTTAAAGCTTGTATACCAGCAATGAAGGCCCAAGGGCATGGGAAAATTGTTATTACGTCATCTATTTCAGGCCCCCAAACAGCCCTACCTGGATATTCTCATTATACGGCCTCTAAAGGCGGTATAGCTGGATTTATCCGAACAGCAGCTGTTGAATTGGCAAAATATAAAATTAACGTAAATGCTGTTGAGCCTGGTAATATTATGACTGAAGGGCTCGATGCAACAGGTTCAGAGCACATTAACAACATGATTCGCGCCATACCTTTGGGTCGACTGGGAACTCCTGAAGATGTCGCTCACGCTATTCTTTTTCTTTCATCAAAAGAAGCTGGCTATATTACAGGCCAAAATCTCATCATAGATGGAGGCCAGACATTGCCAGAAAGCCACTTTTCTGAATATTAACACCATTAGAACTTTTCTAAAAGTTGTAAACATTTTTAATTCTCCCCCTTAGAACCCCCCTCGGCTATGGTTCTATTTCTGTAGAGGAGATTAAGCATAAGGTATCCCCCGGTAGCGATCCACACTTTTAGAGTAAAACTCTCTCGAAGAAAATCAAGGACTTCCTCAACAATTCTTTCGTGAAATTTTCGGATTTTCAGGCTCGGGCTCGCACGCGGGCTCGGGCTCGATTTTTTTAGCGGGAACTGCTGTTTGAAATCTTATTTGGTGGATATTTCCATGCTTTTAGTGCTTAAATTAGTTTGCACGTTATTGGTGGAGTTCCTCCAGTCAGTCATAAGGAAAAAATAGTGACTTATTTAAGCCCGTCTCTAATAGATTATGAATGAATATGGGCGGCAGCCGGTACGCCGTTTGCAGTATTTCGACTGAGTCCATATGAAATACAAAAATGACCAATGGTACATTTATCGACTTAAAGGTAGACCAGTAACCCTACAAAGAATGAGACGAAAATGATCGTGTATGTTTATGGAAAATACTCCACTTGCAAGGCTGCCCTACTTTTCTTAAAGAAACGTGGCGTAACATTCATTGAAAAAGAGATCACTAAGGCCCCCCCCCTCCATTGCAGAGCTGAAACAAATGCTCGCTTATCAAAATGACAATGTGAGGAAGCTTTTCAACACTTCTGGCCTGTTATATAAAGAGATGCAGTTGAAGGAAAAACTTCCGGATCTGAGCCTCGATGAAGCTTTGGCTCTTCTACATCAACATGGTATGCTTGTGAAACGCCCCTTTTTACTTGGAGACGATTTTGGACTCTTAGGCTTTAAAGAAACTGAATGGTCCCAAAAATTCTAAACGCATTTTAAATATTGTCCCTGTCTCTAATGTCCCTAAGGTCGCTTAAGTCCCTATCGTCCCTAAATCTTACGCTATCCGTGAACATGTACAAAAAAATTTTTCTTGTTTAAATCTCTTAAATGTTACACTTCTAGTCAATTTTTTCAACCTACTCTGTTTTATAGATAAGGGAATCCACATGATAAAAGCCGATGATTACGACAAAATCCTAAACGGAAATCAAGGAACCATCATTAAAGATTTCAATACTCTCCTAAGTTTTATTGAAGAAAAGGGGGCAGTAACATTGACCAAAAGTGAAACTGCATTCAATATGTCCTATTTGCTCTCGTTGAATGAAATATTCTCCAATCCACAAAAAACGGGTTTATCTAGACCTCAACAAAAAGCCTTTCCATATATCAATAGTCTTTTTTTATTGCTTCGGCTTTCCTTATTGGCTTTGGTAAAAAAAGAAAAGAGCAAATCAGTTATTTACCTCGATCCTACTGCCCTAAATTCTTGGAAACAACTAAAACCTGTGGAACAGTATGGCCACCTACTATCATATTTGTTTCATCCCGAGGCGAATGCTATTCTTGGTGAACGTTCTTTGAGTTTACTGCAAAATATTTCATGGCTTCATAGAGATAAAAAAAGAAGCCTAGAAAATATCAACAATAAAAAATATCATGGCTTCCAAAACTATCAACTAGCAGCACTGGATCTATTTGGAGTCTTATCTATCAAACCAATGGCTCCTAAAACAGGGAAAAGCTGGGATTTTGAACGGGTTAGCATAACTCCTTTTGGCGATGATATAATCAAATTCGCCTCAACCTCCCTATATGAAGCATTTGATCTCTCCTCTATGGACACTTTATTTTCTATGGTACAGCCTCTTTTCCCTAATTGGAAGACGCTTATGAAGGCTCCCAAAAAAGAGCCTCAATTCGGCGTGCATGTATTTAAAATTTCTTTAGGCAAGACATGGAGACAAATTGCCATCAAAGGCGACGTGGATTTACATAGCTTTGGAGATGTTATTCTAGAGGCTTTTGAATTCGATAATGATCATTTACATGAATTTTCTTATAAAAATCAACATGGCTTGATAGAAAAAATTTCCCACTATGCCTGCTACGAAGCTTTATCAAGTGATGAAGTCCTGATTGGCGAGCTCAATTTGCAAATCGGTTCTGAAATGGTTTATCTTTTTGATTTTGGGGATTCGTGGCGCTTTCATATTGCTTTGGAAGAATTAGATCCTAAAGGTTTAAAACTCAAAACGCCAGCCATATTGAAAAAATATGAAGAAGCTCCAGTGCAATATGAATATGCAGATGATTTCGATGATCTAGACTATTTTGATGAAGAAGAAGATGATGAAACAGAGAAGGATCATGTCTAGTAAGAAAATCCCCAGAGAATTGCAGCCGTGGATCGAAGCCAAAAAAAGGCATCGCCTTTCTCAAACGCATATCCAAATGGCTAGAGAATTAGGTATGAATCCTAAAAGTTTTGGTAAACTTGATAACCATAAGCAAGAACGTTGGAAAGCTCCCTTACCTCAGTTTATTGAACATCTTTATTTGAAACGTTTTGGGAAAGAGGCTCCTGACATCGTGCTTTCTTTCGAACAGCTTAACAAATTAAAAAACCAAAAGAAGACTGAAAAAAAGGCAAAAAAAACCATCCAGTTTAATCCTGAACACACATCTATTCCCATTGATATTTCAAAAAAACCACAAGAAAATTCAACAGTGATAAAATTGATTAGAAGTTCTTAAGCCGCTAAATACCTCCAAAGAATGAGACGAAAATGATCGTGTATGTTTATGGAAAATGCTCCACTTGCAAGGCTGCCCTACTTTTCTTAAAGAAACGTGGCGTAACATTCATTGAAAAAGAGATCACTAAGGCCCCGCCTTCCATCGCAGAGCTGAAACAAATGCTTGCTTATCAAAATGACAATGTGAGGAAGCTTTTCAACACTTCTGGCCTGTTATATAAAGAGATGCAGTTGAAGGAAAAACTTCCGGATCTGAGCCTCGATGAAGCTTTAGCTCTCCTACATCAACATGGTATGCTTGTGAAACGCCCCTTTTTACTCGGAGATGATTTTGGACTCTTAGGCTTTAAAGAAACTGAATGGTCCAACAAATTCTAAAAACAATTTAGATAAATGATTAAGAAGATAATTTTTGCTTTTTTCACTTTTTGTGCGTTTCTTTCAATTGAAGCAACAAGCACACCTTCAATAATTTATATTTATACAGGACCAGGTGTTTCAAAAACTAGTCTTGCACAGACTGAAAACACAATGAATGTATTTCTCAATTCCAATTATCTTATCAAGCATATTCTCCCTGAACAAATCATTCACGATGACTGGGAAAAACAAACAGCTTTATTAATTATTCCAGGAGGCGCAGACATCCCTTATATGCACGCGTTAAATGGTGAGGGAAATCAAAAAATAAAAGCATATGTTAAAAATGGAGGGGTATTTCTTGGCATTTGTGCGGGAGGGTACTACGGTGGTAATTTTGTTGATTTTGCCAAAGACAGTGATTTAGAGGTATTAGGTGAACGAGAGCTATCTTTTTTCCCTGGCATTGTAAAAGGACCTGTTTTAGGTCGCTATGATTATAAGAGTGAATCTGGAGCTAAAGCAGCCAAAGTCATATGGAAGAACTCCCTTCAATTTCAAAAAAATTCTCATTTTACGGTTTACTATAATGGTGGGGGTGCCTTTATTGATGCTGATAAAAAAAATAACACCACGATTCTTGCTTATTATGACACTGAAGGAGAGGAAGCAGCTATTATTGAATGCCAGGTAGGATCTGGAAAAGCTATCTTAAGTGGTGTTCATTTTGAATATGACCCTAATCTTATGGATATTGGTGATAAATATTTAAAACAGATTATCCCTACACTCAAGAGTGAAAATTCCCAACGAATTCAGTTAATCCATTATCTGCTTGAGCGTCTTAATTTAAAATGCAATCACATCTTCCAAGTGTCAGCTTTATCTTCAATTCAACATGCCCTCCTGATAAACAAACCACTTTTTTAAAGAGCCTTTGTCGACCAAACTATCTAAAGGTTTTAAACCTCTTCAAGATTCTGGAAATATTGTTCGCTAACTGAGTAATTAATGACTTCACTCAAAAGTGAAATCGCATAAGCGAGAAAATCGGTAGGACTTGGTGTTACACCAACATAACGCCCAAAATCCATATAACTCTTTGATGTAGGTTGCGGAAGGATTTGTCCTTTAATTTTGCTAAGAGCTATCCCTAGAAATTCGAGGCCGTAAAATATTTTAGCAGGCAACTTCAAAAGCGATAATCTTGCCATTTCTTTTGCATTGGGTGTGTGTCCTAAATATAATTGGAGAAGTAATTTTTCTTCCTCTTCGGTTTTACAGTTAAAAATAGCAACATTAGCTAAATCAGCGTAGGGATCATCCATTGCCCCCCAAGTATAGTCTATAGCAAGGAAATAATTTGCAGTATAAATCAGGTTGCCATGATGCAAATCTCGATGACATGCCGCACAATTGGCACTCGGACGTGTAGCAGCGAAAACAGTGTTTTTAATTGTTCTAATGTCCTCTAGATTAAAAACCTGAGTGTCTTTTAACTCTTCAATGAGTAAATCAAGATAAACAGCTCTATCTATTCCCTTAGGAACCACAGGGCCATTATGAATTTTTTTGAGCAAATCAACCAATGCCTGCAATCTGATTTGAATTTCTGGTAAAGCTTCAGGGGAATGATAGTCCATAATCGTGATGCCTTGAGCACCATCAGAAAAATACACCTTAGGACCATAACCGGCATCTGACGCAATGAGTTGGCACGCCAAGTCTTGGGGAAAATAATCGACCCACTGCATATTCCAAAAACGAGCTACATAAGACTTTTCTAAGGTGCTAACTTTCAATATTTCAGCACCTGAGCAACCACCAGAAAGGAGCTCGATAGTAAACGGTCCATTCACTCCGACGGTATTCTGAAGGAGTTGCATGGCTTGGGTTTCATTACTAGCACATACAGGCATGGTCAATCCTATCAAAATGTAAGAGATTGTAAATATAGCGAAGCGGCAAGGTAGATAAGGTAGGTCTCTTAGAAAATGCAATGCTTTGCCGATCTTAGTTTTGTCAAATATCATTTACCAACATTGCTTGTATTGTGAATTTTGCCCAAAAAAAATGCTTATACTATAAATCTATCCCTAAAATCCCTATCCCTACTTATCTTGGTTTCATATTTACAGAACCAGTAAGCAAATGGTCCTCGAAAAGTAGAGACATTAGGGACTTAAGCGACCTTAGGGACATTAGGGACAGGGGTATCCCAAAACAATTCTTGGGTAAAATGAGGGCTGTAAGAGTTATGAAACAACGCGCTCCATATACACTCTATCGCTTGAATAATACTCGCGAATAGCAACAGGAATGCCGCGTATCTTACCAAATTCTTATCCATTGTTCAAATTTTATCGGCAAAAAATGGATTGCACACGCTGTACAGCATTTATAGAAGCTTTTTCTTGGATTAGACTTCTTGTAAATTGAAGAGAACCTTTAAACCTATTCTAAATTTATGCTTTTAGTCTGCTTCAAAAGGGAGAAGTTTTTTGAATCCTTTGGGAAAAAAATTGAGAATCTTCTTTTCGATTCTTTCACTGTTTTTTTGATAAAGTATACCCAAATAAATCACCACAAGCCCTAAAAATGTTAAGACAAAGGGAAATAGGATCGAATTTTCAAAGAGATCGTATGCAAGGTGGCCAAAATAAGAAAAAGCTCCTATTGCACCGAAAATTATCAACACCTTCCTTTTGAGAATAATGGACAGAACGATGAGCGAAAGATTGATCAATAGGTACAAGAAGAGCACGATCTCCCCTTTCCCAAAGCATAAACAGGTCAGACCTCCCCAAAAAGTAATAGTTCCAAACAAATACCCCCAAAAACCGTATTGAGGCCTTTTTTTGAGATCGATCGCAAAAGCAATCAAAAGAAAAAACAGGCCAAAGAATAAAGAAATCCAGGCTTTTTGCTCAAAAGTACTCCCATTTCCTATTAGCAAGGGAATAATATCCATACTCAGAAACCATGCCGCAAAAAAAATGGGGGCTGTAAGAAAAGGAAATGGATAAAAGCGTAGCGCCACTAATCCCAACACAATAGTTCCTATTTCCATCCAAATCCAACTGCTTTTAATCGCTGAATAAAAGGAATGATAATTATCGATGCCATCTTCAGGAAAGACACCCAAATACGTTTCAAGTCCATAAATCGCTAACGGGGTTACACAGACAGCCATTGTGATCAATAGACCTGCGGGAGTTTTTAAGTCTTCTTTTCTCCATAATTTTGCTCCAACCAGACCAAACATTATCATATAGACGATTGAAATCAGAAAAATGCCTCCGCCTCCAAACACCATCCACCCTAAACTCATGAACCAAGTCAACGCCGATATGACAATCATTGCACCAAAATAATACAACAGCTTAGACATAGAAGAATCTTTGGCCCCTGCGGCTTCAAGGGCTTTCCACAATGCCTTTGCATTTTGATCGGAGAGTTCTAACTTAGATGCTACCTTTAAAAACTGTTCTTTTGATATTTCCATGCAATTATTTGTGACTATAAGTTTTTAAGAAAGTGATCAACTGCTTTTCCCATTGCTTGGTATACGGTCCAAGCCAAATGAAATGACCACTTTCCTGCACTGAAATCAATTGAGAAGTTGGTAAGCTGGCATTAACGGCTTGTGCGGTTGGATAAAACCCATTGCTATCATTGATGGCCTGGATAATCAATGTTGGTAGTGAATATTGCTGAGGCGTTGGAGGTTTAAAAGTTGTTGTCCAATATTCAACGCCTAAAAAGTCATTCAATGTACCTAAAAGTCTTGGAGAAATGGGAATTGTAGCTTTCAGCATTTTCTTCAAAAAGTGGTACTGACTGCGGTGATGAAGGACATAATGATTTCTTTCTTGAAGCGCAGCTCCCTTCAGTGTCGTATCAGCAGGCAAAAACTCCACGGCCGTTGAATAAAAGTCCTCCTTCAATGAAAGATGCAGTAAATAAGTAGTAAAATCGACACTTTCAGTCTCTGTCGCTAAAATAGCCCCTAGGATGGCATAGAACAACCCATCTTCATTCGGATTTGCGCCAATACATTCAAGGACAACAGCATTGGTGCGCTCTGAATACTTTAACCCAAACTCATAAGCAACAGGGGCGCCTGCCGAGAAACCAAGAATAATGGCTTTAGAAATATGCAAGGCGTCAAGAAGTGCAGCTATTAAGTCCGCCTGCTGTGCAGCTGTGGTTTCTTCTAAGATGAGCGGATTGGTAAAAATTGGTGTCGCCAAATACCCAGGTCGCGAAGGGATAATGACCTTAAAACCATGACTTGCTATATTCGATGCCACAAGCTTTCCTTGATCCCACCCTCCAAAACCACCATGTAGCGCTATGACGACGGGACCATGTCCTTTGACAACGACCTGGACATCCCCTAAAGCTGTGTGAACGATCTCCCCTTTTTCGTCGAGTTTATTAGTGGTTTTTGTGAGCCACTTTTCGTAATTGGTTTCATGAGAATATCCCTGTAGTGGCAACAACAGTAGTACAAAAAGCAACGCCGAAATTTGTCTCAGTTGTTTTTTCATTGAAAATCCTTATCGCCTGGGTGAACAAAATTTATATATTTTTAATGCGGACAGCTCTTTTTATGTACATTCAAGAAAACATTGTTTTTAGCCACATTGTTGATGGTAATGGTAAATGGGTTAGGGAAACAACCAGGAAACTTGCACCCACACTCAGAACAGGCATCACAAGAGAGAGTCCTCGTGGCAGAATCTCCCCGATTTAAGATGTCAATGCCATTGCATGTTACATAAAGGTGGTCCCAGACAGAATCAATATGAAACCAAGAATCAAATCCTACTTGACAGCTTGCTGCAGAGCATTTCTTATAAAGAACATTAATTGCTGGCTCAATAATTCTTGGATCTGGAGCCCAACCATATCCGGTCCCATACCCCAGGGAGGGGTCTTCTTTACCATTCTGATCAATGACTTTGACATGCTGAGCATGGCACTTGATGAATTTAATTCTAGAACCTTGCGCACAGCTAAAGCCCGTGGCTTGCTTATCTTGAGGGTTAATCGCCGCAATGTTTTTTACTGAGCATTTGATCACTTCGATATCAGACCCGTAAACTTCAATCCCTGTGGCTTTAGCACCTGTTTGCGCTGGCCCTGCTCCATCCAAAACGTTTAACACTTTACATTTTTTTACTTTAGCGTGGGTGCACTCAAAGACACTTATTCCATGGGCGTCATCACAGCAGCCGGTAATATTTGAAACTTTACAATCTTTGATCAATAGATTTGTAGAAATAAAAGGGATAAGTCCGATTGCAGTATGCCCCTCTGTGTTGAGATTATTAATGAACTGACTTTCGAGTTGGTCGATTTTGCACGACTTCACTTCAGCAAAATCGCATAGTAGATGGCCTATTCCCGTACAAGCTCCATCTCTATTAAGTAAATTCGAGACCTCACAGTGCCATATTTTAGAACCAATGACGCCTGTCATCTGAATCGCAGCACATGAGCCTGTTTTTACATCAATATTTTTCACGACACACTTGTGCACGAAAGCTGACTCAGAGGCGCTGACTAATATGCCCACAGGAACTGTATAAACAGCTGTGTTTTCGATATTTAATCCATCAATGGTGATATGCTCAATTATAATGTTCGAACAGATTGCACAATCAATTCCTTTAAAAGCCATGTTCGCTATGGTACCATTTTTAATCGTCAGATTTTCGGATAACACAGCCACAATACCGATTGTATTAAACGATGACGTAGTACTTGTAAGCGTATGTTTTTGTAAGTCAAGGATCACATCTTTGGCTTGGATCAAAATCGCGGGTCCGTCACCGCTAGGACTCCATGTGATGTCGTTCCCAAAGACATACGTCCCCGGAGAATTGATCAACATTCCGCTCGATGGAATTTCAGTGATCACATTGCTGCTACTTGAGGCGTTAATCTCAAAAGCTGAAGTGAAGCAAAGTAAGCTTAAAAGAATCCATTTTAATGTCTGCATCAATTCTCCTCTGAGACTAGAATCTCATTTGTGTTAATCGTAGATAAGGCATAAATACTTCCCAAAAAACTGTCAAGAATCTCCTTTGAAATTTATTATCAAATCGTATCCAATGGACTTTACAAACTCACCAACAAAGGTAACGTCATGAATCCATCCCATTTTCAGCTACATGCTCTAAAGCTTGTATTGATCTTACTTTTCACACCTGTATTCTCGATTACAGCCATAGAGGTCAGCCCCGCAAAAAACCCTTTGGAAAGGTTGACTCAAGGAAATCAACGATACGTCACTTCAACAACAGTTTGTCATGAAGATTGGTCCGCAAAACGATCAGTACTGCTTGAAAACCAAAAGCCCTTTGCTGTTATTGTGGCCTGCTCTGACTCACGAGTGCCTCCAGAAATTGTCTTTGATCAATCTTTGGGAGATCTATTTATTGTCCGAGTTGCGGGAAATATCGTCGATGATTTTGCGATCGGCAGCATCGAATACGGTGTCAATGTCCTCGGCGCTAATCTGGTGCTTGTGCTCGGCCATTCCAATTGCGGTGCCGTAAATGCTGCCTTAAAGAATATGAAATTCGACAATCATATTCAGGAAGTCGTGAACGCAATTCAACCGGCGATTGTTGCCACTAAAGGCGAGACTGGAGATCTGCTCGAAAAAGCAATTAAAGCCAATGTTAAAATCGTGGAAGGAAAATTGAAGAGCTCTAAACCTGTGCTTGCCAACTTAATAGAAAAGGGAACATTGCAAATCTTGGGTGCCTATTACCACCTTGACTCTGGCAAAGTTGAATTCCTTGATAAACAATAGCTTTGAACAAAAAAACTATTATATATAAATAAAGGAGTCGATATGAGAATTTGGACAAAATTACTCGTCTTTTCACTGTTCTTGTTTGCTTTTTTCCCAAAAGTTGCTGTTAACGCACATGCGGCAGAACATCGAAATAATATCGTGTATTCTACGATTCTGGGCCCAAACCAATCGATTACAGGCGTGCGAGGTTATGATGCCGCTCAGGTACTCTGCACAGGGTCTACACAATCTAATGGAGTTACTGTCGGCATGTGGTGGTTAGGTTCGCTTGAGACAGGTGTAGGAACTCTTTTCACGCCGACACCCAATATCCCTGGACAGACTGTAACGTCATCTCTTTTCTACGGACCGAATACGGCATTGTTCGATCCAAGCTTAGGATCAAATATTCGCATTACAGGTAGCTACCAGTACGCTGAGAGCACGACTCTAAATAATGGATTTCTTTATGAAGGGCCATTGGATGGTAGCGGGACATGGCTGCAAATCAATGTACCAAGTGACGCTGTAGGCGGTGCAGCAGTTGAAAGCACAGTTCCACATAGTGTCATGGGTGATTTTGTTGTAGGTAATTATAATCTGCAAAATGAGCCAATGTCTGGCAATGCATTTCTTTACCAAATCTCAACGGGTGAATGGACAGTTTTTACTATTGATGGCAGTACGTCTAATCTTACGAGCGCCTATGGGATCTGGCAAAATGGAAATGACTCGTACACCATTGTCGGAGGTTCAAAACACAAAGGGATTAATAAAGCCTATCTCATCGATTACCAACCATCGACAAAAAATTTCAGTCGTCTCAAGTTTTATAAGAACCCTCACGGATTTGGGTTAACCCATTTTGAAGGTATTACAGGCACAAGAGATGGCTATCATGTGGCTGGAAGCGACTCCGATGGAGCGGCATTTGTTTCT
This sequence comes from Chlamydiota bacterium, assembly GCA_013286645.1. Taxonomy (GTDB): domain Bacteria; phylum Chlamydiota; class Chlamydiia; order Chlamydiales; family Parachlamydiaceae; genus JABDFJ01. Next base: position 12,972 of record JABDFJ010000034.1, read on the forward strand.
ATTGAACGAAAAAAACACGGTTCGTTTAGCAAGGCGAGATGGACACCCGTCCAGTATCCAGGAAGTTCCACGACGACGTCCAATACAGTGTATGAAAGAACATTGATCGGAGTTTACACCCTTCCAAATGAGAGTGGAGTGAATTGCTATACCGCCAAAGTGTTGTCACATAAGCGGTAACACGTTTGCGCTCTATAAAAAAACTCTTTATAGAGCGCTTAATAGTCCATGAAAAGTAGGGACGATAGGGACATAATGTCCCTATCGTCCCTACGTTTGTTACTTGAATCGAACAATGTTGAAAAAGTGGTCGGAGAAGGTGATCCTTTTCTGCAGATTCGTAATGTACTCCTCCCGCTCTTTGTAATAATCCAGAAGTTGTCCTGAATCATTATAAACCGCAGCTTCTCGCGCAGCTGCTTGTAGCTCTATGCCATTTCCCACCAATATGTGATCGAGAGCATTGGGTTCCACAATACCATCCTTTGCAATGCGGCCTGAATAAGTGTCATCGTAACGCCCAATGAAACTGCTTCTTGCAATGGGATTTGGGGCGTAGTAATCTGTTTCGCGAAAATCCTGACTATTCGTAAATAGTGTGCGCAATTTCTCTATGTATTTGTCTCCCCCTACTTGGTCAAAAGCATTCAAATCTCCCCCAAGCACAAAACGTGATTTTGTTGGGGCGTCTTGAAAAAACTGCATCGCAAATTCATGGATTTTGGTTGCAGTTCGCGTGTAAATGTCATTTTGAATCTTATGATCTGTATGCGTTGTAAAAAGATCATAAGTCTCATCTGTGTGGGTGTTTCGTACTCTTACACCCAGAATTTTGCGCATGCTGCCCGATTCAGTAGGTAGATCACCCAATTCCACCTTGAGCACTTCCAAATCACTGCTTAAGGCCAAAGTCGAAGTGAAGCCTGTCGCTTCGCCCAAAGTCTCCTCTTCCTGAGGTGGCAGAGTTTCTTTTCCAGACATATTATTGAAAGAGATCCATTTAAGATTTCTGTCTGCAAGTGTCTTTTTCAAATCGCTTAATGCTTGCGGAGTAATTTCTTGCAGCGCGAGAAAGTACGGTGAATTCGGAGATACAGAAATCACTTTATCAACCATTTGCTTGAACACCTGCATGCGCATGTCCCAAGTGAAGGGTGGCTCGATCGCATCATTGGCTGTTGTCTCTAATAGGTGCTGAAGCGCTGTGTTGGGATTAGTTCTGATGGCTTTGATTTTTTGCTCTAAAACATGTTCAATCTGTTCAGCGGATACAACCAACTGTGCACTTAATACTTCACATCGACCACTCAAGAACGGAATTTTTTGAGCGATCTCATAAAATAAATTTGCCCGTATCAAAGTTTCTTGCTTGGCATTTTCCAAGGCTATTTCTAAAGACTGTCCACTTGTTAGATTTTCCTGCACTCGATTCGCAAAATAATGGAGAATGGCTTTCAAAGGAAATCGCTCGAGAATGTAAAGTGAGATATCGTTGAGATCTTCTGGAGAAAGGGGAAATGGAACGTTTACATCTTTAGAATAAGCCTCAATCCAGTCGGCTAGTTTCTTTTGCTGGATCTGCTCCCTGTCTTGAGGATAGAGAATATTCCCATAAATGCCCACCACATGATCAGAAGTTGTCGTTTGGGTCAAAGGCGCATCGATATGATTGGCAAGAGGCGGATGGATGTAATCTGTCCCTTGAAGCAAGGATGAGCTCATAATGACAGTTATGCTACATGCATATAAGAAGTTGATCATGTTACTTACTACGGTTTTTGAGTGCATAGTATCCCCTGAAAGGTAACTTCGTCCCAGCCTTCAATTGGAGTGGTACCGTTGGCTAGATAGGTAGTCGCATTCCAAAAGGATGCGAATTCTTCACCATATGTTTTTGCAGCCTCTTGCACGGCATGCAGATAGCCAATAACGGGATAGTATTCTGTACTAGTATACGCAATGTTATTGCGCAACTCGTTCACAGCGACAAATGTGTAGGCAATGCGGATTTCTACATCAACATTTTGGGCCTGCACATCATCCCATGAAGCGACAAGGATGGGAACTAAATCATAACCAGTTTCGCGCGCCACAAGACTCGATAGGTCTTGTGCATCGACCTCCAAGATCACACCATTAGCCATAGATCCTATGTTTACGGTTTGAGCGAGGTTAAGCATGGCTCTTTCTTTGCGGTTTTGATCTGGCCCCCAACGCGATGGATCGGTCACTTTGTAATTGAAAAGACGTTTGACACCGAAGGCTACTACCGGTTGCATCGACTCCACAGCTTCAGACTTCATCGAACGCGCAGCCGAAACTTTGTTCATTAAGCTGCCGTAACCAAATATCAGCACTTTGTGATCAGGAAAGAGGTCTACAATTGCCGTATGCTCTGCGTTAGGATACTGGTAAAATGGAAAAGTAACCAACTCAGGAAGTTTAGCGCCCACTTTCTGCAAAAGAACTCGCTCATAAGCCACATCCCAGTAAGTATGAACAGTTGATTCCTCATGGCTGGCAAAAACATTGTTAATAAAAAAATACAAACCCAAAACCACGGCGATTATTTTAGACATAAATTATCCTTATCATTAATTTTCAATAATAATTTACATAAAATAATAATAATTATCAAGTTTAAAAATAAAATACATTTTAAACTTGTATAGATGTTTAAGGAAATATTTACAAAACAGGGATGAATGACCTTGTTGCATAAATTCAATATAACGATAAACCATTAGAGATAAAAATTTTAAAACACAGAGACACAGAGGGCACGGAGAGGAAAGAAAAAATAAAATGTCTTTAGGCATATACTACAATCAATCTCCAATTTTTCTCTTTCTCCGTGTTCTCTGTGCCTCTGTGTTTCAAACCTGCTTATGATAAAGGAATTACGGTGTGCTCCATTTATGCAACAAGGCTGGGATGAATTGTTTTTTATGCATGCGCTTGGTTTATCGAGATTTCGTTATTAGATGCGAGCTGTTTTTTTCTTCCAGCTGCTGAATCTTATCATTCATTTTAAGAATTTTCCCTTCCAAGTCTGCCTTTAGAAAAGTTGCCGCTTGTTCCTTTTTTAAGGTTACAAACATAAAAGAAAGAAAAGTATGATCGAAGATCTTATGGGTAATATTAACCTTCAGTAACTTCAAAGCAAGAAAAATGACTTTCCAAGCACCACCTTTAGGCAGTCTTATCGTAGAATCAATTGTTTTCACTGACGAAAATGCTTTGAGCTGCTTTTCGAAGATAAATTTTTTGAATTTAACGAAGACAAGTTCATCTGCTGGATTTCTTATGCTTTTCGTTTCTCCGGGAGAAATAATCCCATGCAATAGGGTACAACACGTCTTCCAAGCGCAGACCCCGCCACGCTGAGCTTTAATCTCTCGGCCAACACACTTATTTCCATTCTCTTTATTCAATTGTTTGTCGACATACTTATAAAAATCATCCATATTCGAAACGCGATCGTGATGCTTGGTTTCAATAATCCGTTTCCAAAATTCTGCATTTAAATCACTAGCATCCAAATCTTTATAAACAATCTGATTTACCCGCCCATTCTCCCCATGCACATGAGTCTTGTTCCCTTCACCTGTATTGTTGATCATAAAGGAATATTTGCCGTTGGGTTGACAAGTGACTTCATAAAGAACCGCATGGCCCCCTCCACTCGATCCCTTGCCAGAATGCCCTCCAAAAAATAGCACTCTGTGGTCAGGACCTTTATTGGCTAATCCGAGTACTTGCTTCTCTAGGTCTTGGGGACCTACATTAAGATTTATGTCTTGCTCTTTAGCTCGTCCTAAGTCTTGTTTAAAAGCTTCTAACTTGTGTTTCATCTCTTCTGAGAGTTCTCCACTTTCAGAAATAAAAGCCTCGAGGCATTTCGCCATGTAAGCTGATGATTCAGCCAAAGACCACCCACTCAAATCAGAACCATAATCGGGCCCTAAAGCGTGATAAATAAAGCGTGGATCGTCAAATGTAGAAACCTTATGTTCATATACATCCTCACAATTGAATTCCTTTTTTAGAGCCTGGAGAGCAGCTGGATTGTTTACTAAATCATTAAAGAATTGAATATTACCCAAGTTTGCCTTGAATAAATCTGCTACGTCTTGCCTTTTAGCATTAAATGGCGCTAGTTTAGGATTAACGAGCGCTCTTTGCCCTAAGCTTGTAGAGCTTGCAGTATTAAACAAGGAACTATTCCTTTCCATAGGATGCATATAAAACCTACTAACACTAAAAAAATACAAAACCAACAATTCACATATTCATATTATAAATTATAGTACACAACAAAAACAACCACAAACAAACGACAATTAGACAAATAAAATATATTTAACTTAAAATTATATTAAGCACCCAACAACTACTGGCAAAGATGCGTGTTAAAAAAACAGTGGAAGTTGATAAATCGAAAGATATTAAAATTTAATTTAGGCTGAATGATATGAATATAAACGATAAAAGCCCCAGAGAACCAAATATTTTCTATACCACTCCCACACAGCAACACCTTCCTGCACATAACAACGAAACGACTGCACATTGGTTGACAAAACTAGGCAAGCAAATCATTGATAGCCCAAACTCCCCTCCCAACCCCCCACTAGAGCAACAAAGCTCTCCGCAAACATCCCCCCAAACCGAGGCGGTAGCTGTCGCAAAGCCATCCCCTATGCATGCGATTACCTCACCTACAGGAGAGGTGACACGCGAAAATTTGGCGGAACATATGCAATACATCGCCTCTAATTATTATGCTCAACCTTTCACGCATTACGATACCCTCTTGGTTGAACATGAAGGCCAAGAAGTGTTATGGAAGGATTTATCGCCCCAACATAAATTTGATGTGGTTTATGCACATTCCCTCCCACACAATCGCCCTAAATTAATGCAAAGAGAGAAATTTCCGAGCGAAGCAGCATGGGTTGCACACATAGAACATCGGTTATTGAGTGGCAGCCATAAGCCTGATGGAACTCCTGCTGGAAGGGAAAATGATCCACGAGAAATTCATGGGACAGATCATGGCATGCGCGTAGGGATTTTCAGCGCGGTATATGCCTATTTGTATAATAAATATGATCCAGACGCCCACATAACACCTGAAGAGGTAGTGGCTATTCAACTAGCCGGAGGTTTTCACGATAGCGGCAGACAAACAGAAGGTGTGGATGTTGATGACAAAAAAAGTGCTGCCATTGCCACTGACAACCTAACCAAATGGGGATTTTCTCCAGCCTACATTGATGCAAGTAAACAGGCCATCTTAGAGAAAGATGGTCAAAAATTAAGCTCTAAACATGTGATCGCAAAATGTGTCCAATGTGCTGACGCGACAGAATATGGCAGAGTAGGTCCATTCAACCCAAAATTTCTCGATATTTTCAAAGAATTTAATGGTTACCAAGCGACGCCGCAAGTGAGTTGGTTTGAAAATATTCCCCCTAAACCCTTGAAAGAAGGCAAAACATTGGATGAATTTAATTTGGAATTAAAAGCCGTCAATCAAGAAATGTCCATGCTCATCACCTCCTCTATTGAACGGCGTGTCCTTTTTTCGCAACCGGGGAAAAATTACTATACTGAAATTTTGCAGTTGATCAACCCCACGCATCACCCCAAGCTCTACGCAATGTTTGTCGAAATGAACATTCTGTGAGGTAATAAACTTACTCCGGAAAAAGCAATCACTTTAGCAATATTTTTTTTGTAAAGTCCCGTATTTTCGGGCAAGGGCACGGGCAAGGGCATGGGCACGGTTTTTTTAGCGGGAACTGCTGGTAACGAGGTTGCAGATTTGACACTTAATATCACAAACTATACTTTGAAGCGGGCACGTAAAACAGCGTTGACGCCAAGCTTATGTTAAACAGCATATTCATTATCTTGGGTACTACCGGTATCATGCTAGTGGGAAATTCCTTGATATCGATAAACTTAAGAAACCTACTTTCTCATCGCCTTAACCTTTCACATCATAGAACTGCCAATTATTCCCTGATTTCAGCCTTTTGGTCCATCTTGTTTGGGTTTGTTTCCCAGACAATTAACATTATCATTTTCATCCTTGCTAGCCTGCGGATCAATACCCAACTCAATGTAGAAAAAACTATCTGGTTATTGACAACCTGCGCGATCGGAGCGAGCCTAAGCGTCTTTAACCTAGCCTTCAGCAATGCAGCGCTAGCCTTTGTGTTGTTAAGCATCGCGGGGTTTGGGTATATCTACAAAGTTGAAGGCAAGCTGCTATACTTTAGGGATTGTATCCTCGGATTTGGACTCTTGTACTTAGGGCAAAATGTGATGTTGCCTGCTATCGAAAATCTAAAAGAGTCTCCCTACTTATATCATCTTTTTACAAGCCCATCGACTTTAACAACTTATGCGGGTCTCTGGTTGCTAGCGGTACTTTTGGGAATCACTTCTGTTTGGGCGCCGCTATTCTTGACACTCGGATTTGCAGCTGCTGGCTTGCTATCTTTCGATAAATGTCTATTTTTAATTTATGGATTAACTGTAGGCAGAGGCATTTATACCGTAATGGTCACAATCGCTCCAGGACCACTCCATTCTGAAACAAAAAAATTAGGCATGTTCACTTTCTTCTATACTTTAGTGACCACTTTACTCCTAATTGTCCTTTTCTTTGTCGAAAATGAGTGGCACATCCCCTTGGTGCAATGGCTTATTCAGAGTGTATCAGGAAATGTTCAAACTCAAATCATGCTTTTATATGTCTTCACAGTGACGGTGTGCTCCCTATTAGCAAACATCATGGCAAAACCGCTCTATCGTTTGTGTGAGTATTTATTTCCCACTGAAGCGCAAATTGAAGATTTCTCAAAACCCAAATTCTTAATTAAAGAAGCGTTATTTGATCCCAAAACAGCCATTAACCAAATGGAGCAGGAGCAAAAAAGATCAATTAGCCTCTTAGAATATTACTTTTCAACGTGTCGCCAAAAGGAAATCAACCATTCAGCTACCCTCAATTTGCAACAACTGCATGAGCAATTTAAAAAACTCTCAAGTATTATTGAAGATTATTACGCTCAAATATTCAGTATAAACAAATCCGATGATCTTATCAAAAAACACTTAAATCTGATCGATCAGCATCAATTGACAGTTTCTTTAGAAGATACGATCTACCAATTTGCACAAGTTGTTCTCTCAAAAATTCCACCTGAACTAGAACATTTAATTGCTAGCTGCATCGAAAGCCAAGACCTAATCTATCTAACGCTTATGGACATTCTAAATAAGCATGAAGAAATCGATTTCGAATTTCTAACGAAACTTGGCCTCGATAAAAAGAAGTTATTGGACGAATTGCTCAATCGCTATCTTAACCTTTCTCCCCCTCTTGATGAAGCGACGAAGAGCGAACTTTTTATCATCATCCACCTTATCCAAAGAAGCTTTTGGCTCATGCAAAAGCTTGGCAAAGCTTTGACTTCCAGAAGTAAATTCTCTTAAACGATGAGCGGCCCGTTCATACATTTTCTTTTTTTAGACCTTCGATGAAACTCTCCAACAGGTGATTGAATCTTTCTGGCTGATCTACAAATAAAGCATGACCCGCTGCTTTAAAGATTTCGAAACGAGAGTTTGGAAGCAGGTCATTCATCGCCTGCATATATTCCAAGCGTGGCCCTTCGATCGTTGCAATCCAGGTCGGCACTTCGATGTCAGGCAAAAGAGCCCGGAAATCTTGCAACATGTAATTATAAAGCAACGTCATGACCGTATTGGTCGGAGTACGCATAGCAGTCTTAATCAACTTTTCCAAGTACTCAGCTGTTTGAGGCTGCTTAAAAATGAGGTCGACAAACGCGCGTGTCTGCGGTATGCGGTCCATTTGAAATTGTGACCAGTAATCCACCATCGACTGATAAAAGGGCAAACTAGGGTCCAAGCCAACGATTCCATCTATCAATACGAGCCCGATAACCCCTTTTGAATCAAAATGAGCCACATAATTGACGACTTGTGGCACTCCAATCGACCATCCAATGAGCACCAGCGGCTGTAAATTGAGCGTATCCACCAACGTCTTAATATCTTTTGCCATCGAGAAAGCATCATGACCCTCGGACGATTGGCCAGAATCCCCCTGGGAGCGTGGCTCCATGGCGACCACACGAAAGTTCTTAGAGAAATATGCGAGTTGCTTTTCCCATATCCAAGCAGGCATCATCACCCCTGGCACAAACAGGAGAGTTACTTTTTTAGGATCATTACAGTCGTCCGTCAAATAGTGGATTTTCACTCCTTGACTTTCAACAAAGCCACTATTCATAGAAATCATGAAACCCTCTTATGGTAACCGGTATAGGTTACAATTGTGTGTCCAACAAATTTTACTGCCTGCAATTTACTTCCATGAAACTTATTTCTAACGATTTATACCAGTCATCTCAATTGTGTCAACTCAAAGGCTAGGTGTTGGTAGATCATTTCAGGGGCATCACAAATTTAGAGTGCCGCGCTATCTGAACGCGAAGGTCGCCAAGCAAGCGAAGGCAACGCGAAGATTTGTCTTAAGCATGCACTTCAATAAATAAAACTTTCTTCGCGCTATCTTCGCTTACTTCGCGGCCTTCGTGTTCAGAAAGTGCGGTACTCTAGTGATGAGCCTCATTTCAGACAATCGACTACCAACTAAATAGCTCTTCAGTTATGTATCATGATAACGTTACAGCGAACCAAAAGGGCAAAACATGCAGTTCCGCCAGCTACGATCCGTATATCTCCTGACAACAATTCTACTCACCGGCTTTTCGCTAAATGCTGCTGAAAAGACCTTGCCAGAAGAGATGCAAAAAATCATGCACCAAGCAAAATATGAGCACTCAATCTGGGGAATATTTGTTAAAAATCTCCAAACAGGAGAAATCCTTTTTGATCTCAATTCGGAAAAGCTGTTCTCCCCAGCCTCTACCACCAAATTGTTTTCGGTCGCAGCACTTCTGCATGCGTTTGGGGATGATTACCGCTTTAAAACTCCGGTTTTTGCCACTGGTAAGATAGAAAACGGGCAATTGCAGGGCAATTTGATTCTAGTTGCCCAAGGCGATCTTACCATGGGTGGCCGAGAATTAAATACAGATAAAATTGCCTTCACCAAACTGGATCATATTATTGCCAATGAAGTTCCTGGCGTCATTTTAACCCCAGAAGATCCTTTACAAGGGCTCAAAGCATTAGCAAAACAAGTGTACCAAAAAGGAATCAAAGAAATTAATGGTGATGTGGTCATTGATGATAGCCTCTTTGAAACTATCCAAAAACGGGGAATGGCCCTTACGCCTATTATCATCAATGAAAACCTTATCGATATTGTGATCAACCCCACCGATCTTGACCAGCCCGCTAGTTTGACATGGCGACCGGAAGTGCCTGGGTATGCGGTCGATAATCAGATAAAAACAGTAGCGAAAGATGGTCCTATAGCAATCAATATAAGCTCTGATGATTTAGGTCATAAGATTCTAGTACAAGGGACTGTTCCCATCGATCAACACGATATCGTGCGCACCTTCTCTATCAAAGATCCTAAATATTTTGCGCGTGCTGCTTTTGTTCAAGCACTGCAACACCAAGGCGTGAAAGTCAACGTACCAAAAGAACAAACCACTCAGGATCAATCTTTAAACTCATATAAAGATCTTCAGCAAATCGCCCTATGGACCTCACCTCCGCTTTCAGAGTATGCCAAACTCATTCTCAAAGTAAGTCATAATTTAGGTGCAGACTTGGTCCCTTTATTACTTGCGTCACAAAAGGGCAAGAAGACATTTGTTGATGGCATGCATCTACTCGGCGATTTTGCCACCCAAGAAGTGAAACTTTCACCTAACTCTTTTGTCTTTATTGATGCTGCTGGAGGCAATGAAAACCGTTTAACCCCACAAGCCGAAATACAACTTTTAGAGTATCTCCACAAACTCCCCCACTCCCAGTTTCAGCATTTTTTTGATGCTTTGCCAATTCTCGGTGTTGATGGATCATTAGCCGATTTTGCTAAAAAAACGCAAGCAGCCGGCAAAGTACGTGCAAAACCAGGTACAGGGGTAGCTTTAAACTTGGCTACGGAAAAGTTTTTTTTAATCACCCAAGCTTATGCTGGTTATATCGAAGGCAAAAACAACCATCTTTTTGCTTATATGTTGGTCGTCAATAACGCTTCCATGCCAACGATTGATGGTATCTTCCCAATCTTTGAAGACGAGGGTCAGCTTTCAAGCATCATTTACAATCATACAGATTAACAAGATGACAGTGCCTTATTTGCAGCTTCTATCACAAGCTGTAGAAAACATCCAATAGCTCAACCAACCCGCCACAATGACTGCAACCAAGCTTACCCATGAAGGGATTTCTGCTGTTCCAATCACAATGCTAAAATGAGAATAGAGACGATATACATGTATTAAAGCGATAAGGCCAAAAATAGTGCCTGCGACGATTAATGGTGCTTTTGACATCCTTGACTCCTTTGTTAGGACATTTTTAATGCATGCCTCTCCCCCACTAGCCAATCAAAATTGACTGATGAATTCGGGCACGCTCATATTTTCACCAGGCAAATGCTTGTAAAAAGGATCGTTTTTTGTGACACTTATCATATAAGACCAGTGAGATAACCCAAAGAGGTTATTTTGGGCACTATTCATTTGCATCACAAAAACATACTCACCATCGATTTTTCTAAAATTGCCGATCCCATCGACCACATCTGTTTTAGTTAAATTGCCACTTATTGAGTAAAAGGTGATGTACACGTCACCAAAGGATGTGATAGAACCTACTAACTTCTTATGTGTGGAAGGTACCCGGTTGATGCTTGTATAGCAGTCACCAAAAAAATACCCACCATCGAATTTATTGATCACCCACACTGTTTGATCAGAGACAGGCACGGCAGTACCATTTTCATAATCATAAGCTAATAATGTTGATGGGGGCACAACCCAAGTGGTATTCTCAAGGTATTTTCTATATTTGTTGACATCATCTTTTTTTGTCTTGAAATGACATTCCTTTTTGTCTGCATCACCCATTTTCGTAGTTGTTTCTTGCGAAACTAACATTTGAGAACTTAGTAGAAAGGCGCACAGAAAAACTATTCCCATTCTCTTGTTCATCTTTTTTCTCCTTAATTCATGCGGTCAACCGTGATCCACACATGGCATCAAACCAGATACCACATATAAAATTCTGTTGTATCAATTTCCCCTGTTTTTTTTACACTTTTTCTAAGGAAAAATTTAGCAAAACGGTCGATATAATATATTTTTTATGTTAAGCACTACATGGCTCGCTGATTGCATCACTTTAAATCATTTTAATCAGGTAGACACATGAAAAAAATTGCGCTCGAAGAACACTTTCTCACACCCAATTTCTTGGAAAGTACACAAGCCGACTTTGCATCCATGGACAAAAAGCAGGTGGCTGATTTTATCTCACGCCTGTCGGACATTGATGGTGAACGCATTGAAGCTATGGACAAAGCTGGCATCGACATCTCCGTGCTATCATTGACAGATCCAGGCGTACAACGAGAGCAGGATACCGCTACAGCCATTAAGCTAGCTCACAAAGCTAACGACTTCTTAGCTGAAAAGATCGCAAAAAATCCAATGCGCTTTAGAGGGTTTGCACATCTGGCCATGCAAGATCCCAAAGCCGCCGCTCAAGAGCTTGAACGCTGCGTACAGGAATATCACTTTGTCGGGGCGCTGATCAATGGACAAACCAATGGCAAATATCTAGATGAAGAACAATACTTCCCTTTTTGGGAGAAAGTTCAAACCCTAGATGTCCCCATCTTCCTTCATCCCGGCACATCATATTCCATGCCACAAAGCTATAATCATCGCCCAGAACTGGCTGGTCCACTTTGGGGATGGACGGTTGAAACAGGCACACATGCCCTGCGGATGGTATTTAGTGGACTCTTCGATCGTTTTCCCCAGGCAAAGATCATTCTTGGCCATATGGGAGAAACACTCCCCTATCTTCTATGGCGTTTTGATAGCCGCTGGAATATTTTGCAACATGAGCAGAAGCTTAAAAAATCCCCCTCACAATATATCAAAGAAAATTTGTGCGTTGTGACTTCTGGAATGTGCTCAAATGGACCATTATTATGCGCCATTGCGGAGCTTGGTGAAGATAATGTGATGTTTTCTGTGGATTACCCCTATGAATCATCCGAAATTGCCGCCCGATTCATTGAAAAGGCTCCTATAAGCGAAAAAGTGCGCGAGAAAATCTGTTATCATAATGCCATACGCCTGTTAAAGCTGAATGGTGCCTAACGCGCCATTCAGCCGGTTAAATTCTAGCGTTCAGGAATGTAGGCGACACATGAGATTTCCAAAAGTGCATCAAACGGGAGTTTACTAATCTGCACGGTGGCTCGCGCTGGCTTAATGGGATATGTGAATCTCTCCCCATAGATGCCGTTCATCGCTGCAAAGTCTTTCAAATCTTTTAAGTAGACCTCTGTCTTCACCACATCTTCAAGGGATAGCCCTTGAGCCACTAAAATTGCCTCAATATTTTTTAACACTTGGCGCGTCTGGTCTTCAATCGACTCCCCCACCAATTTGCCCGTTGCTGGATCGAGCGCTATTTGTCCGGAAACAAAAACATATGCTCCGGCACAGATGGCTTGGGAATAAGGACCAATCGCCTTAGGTGCTTGTTCTGTGATTATGGGACTGATGTTGGCATTGGCCAATAACGGCACATTCATCGCCGCCAGGCAATAAGTTATTAGTAATAACTTTGCATTTTTTATATTAAGCTT
>JABDFJ010000035.1:0-115 GCA_013286645.1 Chlamydiota bacterium
AATATCGCTATCAAGAGCGTTTTGCGAGCATTTTCTTTGCTTCTTGGTCAACTCAATTTTCACTCAAGCCCTTTGAAAGTTGCGTCCAGAAAATGACGAGCACAATGTCTGCAGA
>JABDFJ010000035.1:125-25601 GCA_013286645.1 Chlamydiota bacterium
CCATGTGACGGTGCAAGAGAATTTGTTGTCGCGCTTGATTGAAATGGGGACAATCAAGCAGCCAGACGAAGAGCTGGTAACGACTTTGCGTAGTAAGGGCTTGTTGCAAAAACCTCCACAAGCGCTGATCCAAAGATATCCGGCTATCTTCAGCAGTACCCGCTAAAAAAAACCGTGCCCGTGCCCATGCCCGTGCCCGTGCCCGAAAATATGGGACTTTACGAAAAGAAATGTTGCTAAAGTGATTGGGTCCGATCCAAGCGCATAGGTAACACATTATCCAAGTGCATAGGTTACATTTTAACACAAGCACATAGGTTACACTTTATGCTATAATTACCCCTTTAACAGTGAGGTGTTTATGGCTTGGAGAGAAACTGAAGTGTAACCTATGTGCTTGTGTTAAAGTGTAACCTATGTGCCTTGGTCAGATCCTGGGGGCCCGTACCCCTTTCAGGGGTACAATATCTAATAAATCACCCAGGGTTGCGCTGTCGCTTACCCTGGGCTACAAGCCGTCACCCCTTTCAGGGGTATAGCACAGTAATTTTTATAACATACGCTTTTTCATTACTGAACCTGGGCTGGGCTATAAGATATAATGAGAGAACAAGACAAGGAACTACTTTACTTGAATTGGCGGGAAGTATTTTGAACTGTTATTTCAAAGTGATTGACGCCTTTAGGTCCTTTGCTTTATTTGCCTCGCAACATGGAGGACACAGCTTCCATCAATTTTTGGCGGATGGCGTCTAACATTTGAATCGTTTGGGTTAACATGTCAGAATCGGCTTTCATAGCATCGCCTGCACTTTGTGCCAGCTGCCCCATGAGTTGTCCTGACGTTTGTAAGATCGCTTGTTGTCCTTTGTAGTAGCCCTGGACCACAGCAAGTGAGGATTTCACGGCCGAAGTGGTCATATTGGTGATCTGTTGGAAGGAACCACTGAGCATTTGACTGAGCATTTGTCTTCTACCTACAATGCCATCGTTGATGGCTTTGATTTTTTCATTTTTGGCGCGTATTTGGGCATTATCGGCTTTGACTTTTTCATTGATGCCATTCACCCTTTCGTTTTCCTTACCCACGGTCTTGGTATTGTATTCCTCGATTTTAGCTTGTTCTGCTTGTATTTGTTCTGGGGTGAGTTTTTCGGCTCCTTCGGGAACAGCAGGCGCAGGATCCCTTTTCATGGCGTTGATTTCGGCTTTGGTGGCGTCGTTAGCTTCGCTTAGATTATCTATCCCTGCGGCATCAGCTCTGCTTTCTGCTATGTGGGATTTAATTTCACTTTTCAATTGCTTAGCATCGGCGGCTTGGCTCTTGATTTGACTCTCTTTTAGCTCTATTTTTTCATTCGTGGCTTTAAGCTCTTTGCCTTTTTTTTCAATACTTGTATTGCGTTCTTGAATTTTGGTATTGGCTTCTTCGATTTTGGCATTATTGACTTTGACTTGTTCGGCAGTATGGCCGAATTCATTGACGGTCTCTCCAGGCTTTGGCATGGGCTCTTTGATTTCCAAGGTCGTGGCTGGCGGTTCCTTACTTAGAGGCAGCTCTTCTTTCAAACCTAGAAAGCTGCCTGCTAGTCCGATGGCTCCCGCAGCGATCGTGCCTGCAAAGGCAATCCCATTGCAAATGGCATCTACCATGTATTGATACTGTTCGTTTTTCGCTTCGCTGATCATCATGTCGGCAGAGTTTTTCGCCATGGCATACTGCAAATTTTGGGCGTTAAGCTGCACTTGTGCCTCTACCAGCTTCATGGCCATCATCAATCTTACCAGTTGCATGAAGGCCATCTCAAAAGCCAGGTAGGCGGTGGAAGCTTCCCATGGATTGGCGCGGTTGATGCCTTGTGTACCACTAGACTCCGAGGCACCTTCCACACCGTTGGTAGCGCCTACTTTAGACACCCCTTGCTGAGAGGCTTGTGTACTTTGTGTATTTTGTGTGCCGACATTTTTTTGGGCCGCTTCGGCGCTGGCTTCTTCAGCTTGCGCCGTCGATGTTGTGTGGGAGATCTGACTGAGGTTCTTCTTCATGATGATAGCTGCATTTTCTGTCAGATGTTGCAGCAATGTTTTCACATTTTCGGGAACGGTGGGATCTGATTTAGAAAAAGCTGCGTGATATTGGATGATCGACTGCCTCTGTGCTTCTGTAAGGGGAGGTTGATGTTCCTCCATAGCTTGTTTGAAAGCACTTTCTTCTGCATCTTTTTTGTTTGTGTTTTTACCAGTAGTAGCAGAGCTTTGAATGCTATCTGGTAAGCCAAATTGTTTATTGATTTCCGCTGCTGCTTGTTGTGTCAGGCGATCCATGAGGTTTCGCGTATTTTCGGGTATCGCAGGGTTATTGGGATTTTTGAAGTAGGTCGTTTTATGTTGGTTGATCAGGGCTATTTGGGCCTCAGATAGGGGCGGCTCGTATTTGCGCATGGCGTGGTCGAAGGCTTGGTCTTTGACTTTATTGGAATCGATGCCTTGGTTTAAAGCGTGTATTTGTGCTTGTAGGCCTCCATTGCGGTCGATAACCAACAACGCAGATAGGGGGCAGATCGTAGGGTTTTTGGGGTCGGCACTATCCAGCACATATTGTGGCAGTAGCATAGGATCGCCAGGAGGAAATTGTAGGGCAATTGTCAGTGTGGTAGGGGGTATGCCATCGATGTCTTGGGTGGCTGATTTCATGGTGTCATGGATTTCAATCACCATGGAATGGAAGCCTTCTTTACCTTCTTTGCCCAGCTCGCGCCCACTGGCAGTGAGGATAGGCACATTCTCATACTTTTTGCCTTTGGCATCAGGAGCCGACAGTTGGAAGTCCTCCATGGGATCGGGGGCACCGGTGTTGCTAATATTAATTTCCATTGTTTACTCCTCCATTATTCCAAATTCCGTGCCCGTGTGCGTGCCCGTGCCCGTGCCCGGATTCATCTACGCGCCATCTTCTCCGCTTTTCTTTCGGGCACGGGCACGGGCACGCACACGGGCACGGAATTCAGTAATGTAAAAAGCCTCTTATCTACCACGCAACATGGCGGCTACGGCATCCATCAGTTTTTGGCGGATGCTATCTAGCATCTGAATCGTTTGGGTTAGTACGTCAGAATCTGATTTGAAGGCGTCGTTTGCACTTTGGGCTAATTGACCCGTCAATTGTCCTGCTGTTTGCATGATCGCTTGTTGTCCTTTGTAGTAGCCTTGGACCACAGCAAGCGACGATTTTACAGCCGAACTGGTCATGTTAGCGATCTGTTGGAAGGAGCCGCCCAGCATTTGGCTAATAATTTGGCGTTGGTTTTGGATAGAGGTATTTGAAGCGTTGATTTTGGCGTTTTGCGCGCGTATTCTATCGTTTTCGCTTTTGGCGCTGGCGTTGATGGAGCCGACTTCCTTGTTGTTTGTGGCGAGCTCTCCTTTGCGGTAATTATCGATGGGGGCTTGTCTGGCCTTCAGCGCATCGTCGCTTAACTGAGTTTCTGCAGGATCTTGTTGGAATTGTCTATTTTTTATCTCTTTAATTTTGGCTTTAAGTTCATCGTTATTTTTAGCTATCTTTTGTGTTTCATCGACATTCTTGCGGTTTAATTCCATATCATCGGCATTAGATTTTTTGAGGGCCTCGACATTTCCTTGCTTGGCTTTGATAGCCCCTTCGCGTGCTTTGATCTGCTTGTCTCTGTCGATGTATTGGTCCTGCTTAAGCTTGATCTCTTTGTTGTTACTTAACATTTGGCTATTCAGTTTTTTGATTTCAGCGTTATGGGTATCGACTTGATCTGCGGTATGCCCAAATTCGTTATATTTTTCGCCGGGTTTAGGCATATTCTCCATTTCTTCCAAGGGGCTTGCAGGGGCATCGGCGCCGGTGAGTGGTTGTTCCTCTTGTAGGCCTGAACCACCTCTGAGGCCGATCATGCCTGAGGCCACGGTGCCAGAGAAGGCCACGCCATTAGTGATGGCATCGACCATGTATTGGTATTGTTCGTTCTTTGCTTCACTTGCCATCAGGCTGGCTGTATTTTGAGCATACGAATATTGCAGGGTTTGGGCGTTGAGCATCACCGTGGTTTCCACCATTTTTGTTTTCATCATCAAGTGCACAAGTTCCATGAAAGCTAATTCGAAAGCCAAATAGGCCGTGCCAGCTTCCCAAGCGTTTTCGTGGCTTCGGTCGATATTTTGGGGGCCACCGGCACCTCCTGCGGCTTTTGTAGCAGCTACAGCTACCGCTGCCGCTGCTTTGGCTAGGGCTTCGGCTTCTTTAGTACCTTTTGCACCTGCTGCAGCACTTGCTTCTTCTGCTTGACCGGTGGCAATTGTCTGCGTAGATACACCCATCTGTTTTTTCATTTCGATGGCGGCATTTTCTAGGAGGTGTTGCAGCAGCACGCGCATCGTTTCTGGAATGGTGGGATCGTTATGATTTTGGGTGTAGGCTCCCACATATTGCATGATCGATATTTGCTGGGTTTGCGTAAGGGGGGGCTGGTAGTTAGCCATGGCGTGATCGAAGGCTTGGCTGGCAATTTTAGCGGGATCTTTTTCGACTCCTTCCTTTTGCCCTGTGGTTTTGTTGTCGGCAAGGGCGGCGTTGAAGTCGAGATCTTCCGTCGAAGCTGCGCCTTTGTTGGGAAGAGGCACAAGCTGTAGATTGGTGGTCTTATCTTTAGCCGTCTCGGTTTTGCTGGACTGAGGTTTGCCCGTTTGGGTTTGTTCTTTTTCACCTTGTTTGGCTGCTTGGGTTTTATCCGCAGGTTTAGCCTCAGGAGGTAAAGTTTTGGCTTCGGGTAAGCCGAACTGCTTATTGATTTCCGCGGAGGCTTGTTGTGTTAGGCGCTCCAAGAGTTTTTTTGTGTTGGTAGGGATGGCGGGGTCATTGGCGTTTTTGAAATAGGTTTCTTTGTGTTGCAAGACCAAGGCTTTTTGATCTTCTGTTAGAGGGGGATCGTATTTTGTCATGGCGCGTTCAAAAGCTTGGCTCTTGACTTTATTGGAATCAATCCCTTGATTCAAAGCATGCATCTGTGCTTGGAGGCCTCCTTTGCGATCCAAATTGAGCAAGTCCACCTTTGGTAAAATCGTGGGACTGCGCGCATCGGCATTATCGAGCACATATTGGGGAATGTGCGCTGGATCGCCGGGAGGAAACTGTAAGGATACATTTAAGTCTGTCGTTGTTCCCACTTGCAAGATGTCGTGTGCCGCCGATACCATGCTATCGTGGGCTTTGAGATGCAAGCCATGTTCGCCTTCTTTGCCTACTTGCCCAGGTATATGTCCGGGTACATGTCCGGCTTGCCCTGGCTTGGCATTCTTAGGGTCATATTGCGCAAGCTGTAGGTCTTCCATTGGGTTGAAGGCTGCACCTTCGCCGCCAACATTGATTTCCATAGTCTTCTCCTTCAGATGACATGCACAACCTCAGTCAAAGCCTGGCCGCCATCTTTCGTATTCGCTAAGGACGCTACGTGAGCTAGCATTTGGCGGCTAGCATCAAAATGATCGAGGTTGAGTAGGTTGCTAAACATGTTAATGAAAGCCTCATAATCGTTCGAGGCAAGGGCTGCCTGCAATTGTGTGGTGGCGACAGAAGTGTGTGTCGATATGCCACTGGTGTTTGTTTCTAGCTGTTGGGCAGCGAGCATGCCTGTTTGTAGTTCGTGGGCGTGTTCTTCAGCGAGCACGCCGGCTGATTGTTTACCATCCTGTTGTGTGGCTGCCAGGATCATAAGCATGTGAGCCAGTTGAGAAAGAAGTGGTGCGCCCACCGCCTGCGCTCTGCTGTCGCCACCAGCTGCTACAATCGCTTCTTTGAAATAGTCGTGCATAATGTTGGCATTGGTGATTAAATGCATGGCCGCGCTAAAGGCAAAGAAGCGGGCCGCGTTGGCATCTGCAGCGTTATGTTTAGGGAACAAGCCAATGCCTGAAGCTACCGATTGTGAGGCCAGCGTTGTTGCCATTGCTAGGCCTGTC
Organism: Chlamydiota bacterium; assembly: GCA_013286645.1. GTDB lineage: Bacteria > Chlamydiota > Chlamydiia > Chlamydiales > Parachlamydiaceae > JABDFJ01. The sequence continues at coordinate 6,111 of JABDFJ010000035.1, forward strand.
GTGACTAGTAGGTTGAGAAAAATATGTCCTGCTGCCCCTGTTTTTGCTTCTGATTGGGCCAGCACAGCCAAGTTGATGTTGCTGATGCTATTGGTGAGGTGGCTATCGAAAAAGCCCGTTTTGCTTTGATCGCTATTGATATTTGAGAGGGCGATGTTGAGTCCGATGAAGAGCGGAGCAGAAGCTGTATTGGGCAGTGAAAGTGCCATAGCCACCATGGACATCGCTTTTAGGTTGGGCTGTAGCATTTGCATATCGTCGCCCACAAGCATATGTTCTAGTTGTTGACTTGTGGCTGTCAACTGGGCGGCTGCCTTACCTGCAAGAGCCTTGGCATCGGCAGTGAGTTCTCCATTGGTGGATTGGTTGAGAGAGGCGTTGACTTTGTTTAGAAGGGCAAGGGATTGGTTGATCTGTCCTTTGATGTTGTTGATGCTATCGAAGTTGCGGTCGTTAGCTCCTTGATCTTCGAGGAATTTTTGGAGCATTTGAGTGATTTCTGCGCCATTGTTAATAGAACCTTTCAGAGCTGCCACGGGTAGCATAAGGTTGTAGATTTCTCGTGCAGCTTCTAGGCTGCCAGTAGCGGGCGTTTGTGCGGCTGCGTCGAGCTGTGTTTGGGCTTTGGCAGTCGTTTCGAGAACGTTATTGAGGGCGACGAAATTGGGATCACGCTTTTCAAAGGGCAGCTGCCCTTGGTTTTTCAGTTGTTGTTGCAAATAAGGGGGTAAATTGTTGAGCAAATTGTTATAAGCGGCTTGCCAGGAGTCGTCGGAAAGACTGACAAAGGATTGTGGTACGCGCACACTTTCTAGAGGGTGGTCGAGTAGAGGTTGATCGGGACTAGATTTATAGCCGAAGCCACCGAGATAGCCTGCATAGTAGCGTGGGTTTGTTTGCGTGAACACTTGTTCGATCGAGTCTTTGACAATATTGAGTGAAGCTTTATTCACCTCCGCCCAGGCTGTAGCTTCAAGATCGCGTTGCAGCGGACCTTGTTGGAGAGGATTTGATCCTCCGTGGCCTGAAGATGGTGGAAGTGGTAAAGTCATAAATACGTTCCTTTACATAGACTCTTGGGCTGCTTGTCTTTGTACCTCAAAGCTTTTATCGGTTTCAAGCAGCTGCTTATCTAGTGCTTTGAGCAGCAGTTCGGTGCGTTCTTTCAGTTTAGCAAATTTTGGGTTATCACCTGCTCTGGTGATGACGTTGCATAGCATGATGGCGGCAGAGCCTCTCTCTTTTAGATTATCGAAACAATCATAGGCATAAAACAAAGGTAGAGGATCGCTTTCATCGAGCGAGGCCGCTAACATATAGCAACGGGCTGCATTTTTATAATCTTTCAAGCGGTGGTGGCATACTCCTAAAGCCGAGGCGAAGCCTTGATTAAATGGATCAAACATGATCAACATTTTAAACAGCTCACGCGCATTTGCATATTGTCCTGTGTTGAATAAAGAATAGGCAAAGCTATACATGCGTGCGATCTCTTCTTCAGGGATATTCATCGCCTCTCTTGGTGCTATGCCTTGCTCGAAGACTTTTAGCAAGATTTTGGCTTGGGCGATTTTTTCCTCTTTGGAATATTGTGGTCCCATCTTTGACACGGCTGTTTTGACCAGTGTCTTTAAATCTTCTAGGTTATCTAGTTGCATCTCTGGTTTATTTTCTGCCATATGTTCTCCTTATGAAAACAGTTCGGTACCGATTTTTCCAGCATCTGTGTATTTCGCTGATTGGAAGTTGCTCAGCGTCATGATGAAATCGGGGTTAGCAGCTAAGGCTGCTAGTAGGACGTCGATACATTTTTGGATTACAGCAATGATCGCTTGCACTTCTGCATAATAGGCTTCGGCATGGGCTTTTTTCACCACTAGGTCGGCATTTAAGAAATCGTTTTGCATGTTCACATAGCTATTATACGACTGCAAACCATCCATCGTGCCTTGGAAGCATAACATGAAGATCTGGATCTTGCGTTGTGTTGTCATTCCCTCTTTGACGATATTTCCAGCAGTTTCGGCATTTTTAGCAGCTTCCGCAGCCCCAGTAAATTCATCGATCGCTTCGGCAGCAGCGGTGGTAGCATCAGTGCTTGCTGTTGCAACTTCTGTGGCAGTTGTGGCAGCAGAGGCTGTGGTATGAGCTAATTTCGTACCTGTTGATACCCCTTCAGCTGCGTTTTCAGCGACTTTTGCCGCCGTCGTTCCCATATTAGTCATTTCAATACCGGCTTCTGAAATTGTGCTGGTGACAGCGGTAGCTGTTTCGGCGACTTTGGCTGCAGTGGTTGCGCCTTCGGCAATGGTTGCTCCTGCTTCCGTGCCTGTGGCCGCCACACTCGAGAGTTCGGCCGCAGCGCCTACATCGCTTGCACCCCCTGTGGCTGGAGTTAGTGCGATCATGATGACAGCCATGATGATTTGGATGACAGCGTTGAGCACAGCTTCAAAGATAGCTCTATTCTGAGGACTCATGCCCCAGGTGGCTAACGCCGCATCGACAGGTCCATCTTTTTGGGTCCATAGCGCTAAAAATAACAATGGGTTGCCGCACGATATCGCCCATTCGGCCATAGTGGCCACGGCTAAAGAAACGAAGGCAAAAGCCTTTTCCCATTTGTCTTTATCGCCATGAAAGATGTTGCAGCAAACATCTGCAAGTTTTTTACATGCGCTATCGATTTCTTGAGCCACTTTACCTAGCATCTGGGGTTTGACACAGTAGATGATAGCCACAGCCAAAGAGGCACCGCAGGTGACAGGTGCTAACAGGGCGGCTACAGCGACGAGTAGGGCTTTTTCAAAGCCATGCAAGAATTTATCGAGTTTACTAGGTTCTGGAGGGTGTTGTGCGGCCCATTCTGCTTCAGCTAATTTGTGCAAGGCGGAGAGCTGCATATCGAGTTTTTTTGCAGACTCTTTCTTTTGAGCTTCACTAGTGGCAACTTCGATTTCAAAGAGGACCTGTGTGAGCTTATCAATGGCTTGTCCGATGGCTTTGAGGTAGTTAAGATAGAGTGATTTTTCTGGATTTTTTAACACTTCATTGGCAGCTTTTTCCGAGTTGGCCAACTTTTCTTTGAGGTTAGCCACTCCCGCTTCGACCATATTTTTAGCGTCCCGTTGCATTTTGGCCGCTTCGGACTCTTGTGCTTCTTGCGTGCTGGGGAGGATCTCATCATAATGCTTATCTACGATAGCCGTGACAGTGGGCATAATGGCATTGAGCACACCCTTGATATCTTCAGGCAGATGGGGGCTTTCGGGATCAGAGAGATAGAGGCTGATATAATTGGAAATCTGTTCAGGAGTTAGTGGTGGTTCGATTTCGAGCTTTTGTAACACCTGTTTTAGCACTGATTCTAGCGTAGCCTTGACTTGTGGGTTGGGTTCTTCGGCACTTGATTGGAGGGGAAGGAGCGCTTTGGCGATAGTTTTCACTACATCAGGCGTTAAGGTGGTTTCTACCACTTGTCTGATGATTTGCACGCCGTGTTTGCCGGACACCCCTTTTCTGGTCAATTCGCTGGCAAGCTCTTCATCATTTTTAAATTCTTTTTTAGGGAATATGGGGCCTCCATGTAGGGAAGCCATTTGGGTGCTGATGGCAGCATGTAGCACAGGGAAGTCGCCTACTACCTTGAAAGCAGTTGTCGGATCAACATGTACGCCTGGTTTGGGGAGCTGGGGTTGGTTGACACCGGCTGCATATCCTTTGACTTGTGAGGTAGGTTCGGCCGTGCTTTTTTCGATGGTGCTGGTGGTGATATCACTAACGGCAGTCGCGTCGACCTCTTTGGTCTTAATTTCGACAAGCTGTAACGATGCTTCTGAAAAAGCAGCTTTATTGGAAGGTTTTTCGGTGCCAGTTTCAATTCCAGTATCTTTATCGTGTTTATCCTTGGCACCTTCTGGTTGTTCTTTACCAGACTTAAATTGGCTAAAATCTTGGGTCGAATCTGGCATTCCTGAATTGATTTTGTCATCCATAGTTGGCACCTCTGCCTCTTAGGTCATGTATTTTTAGCGATTTCCTTTTTCAGGCTTTCTAGAGTCATGGTCGCGCGGTCTTTTAGGGTGTGGTATTCTTGTTTAGTTCCGGCTCGCTTAATGGCCATCTCTAGGGCTGCAATGGCTGAAACGGCATCATTCAATTTGATATAGCAATCTGAGGCGTGATAGAAGGAGACGGGATTATGGGGATCGATCATACTTAATATGGTATAGGCATCGGCCGCGTTTTTATATTCTTTCATCAGGTGGTAACAAGCGGCGAGCCCCATGGTATATTTGGGCTCGGTGGCATTGATCATGATCAACATGCGAAATAAAGCACTCGCATCGCGGTATTTGCCTGTATTGTAGAGGCGATAGGCTTGTCCATAGATCCCTTCAACCATGGCATCGGTTAAGCCCAATATGTCTTTGGGTGAAGCCCCTTTGCGCGTGGTGCGCTCGAGCGTCGCTTGCATCTTTTTCAGGGGATCGGCTTTGATCTCTTTACCAGCTTTGGCAGTGGCTTTTTTGATATGCTGTTGGTCGCCTTTCATGCTCTTACTCCTTCTTGATGTTCCTATTTTCGGCTTGTGGCTTTTCGCATTTCGTCTTGCGTTCTTAGCAATAGTCTTATGATCAATGGAAGATTGAACTTAGTAATGTGCTCATCTCTTGGATGATTGAGGTGCCTAGATTCGATTGTTGGTTGACAGCGTCGTTGGTTTGGTTGACATTAGACTGTAAGGCTTTGGCGTTATCGCTGACGATCGATTGTCTGTTTTGCATTGTTTGGGTGACAGCCGATGATACGCGGTTTAAATCTTGGCGGATGTTCGAATCGGTTGTATTATCGCCACTGAAAGGTCCAGCACCTGCAGTGAAGGAGGGCACTTGTGACATAGCATTGGTGTAAGCCGATTGCCATTGTGATAAAAAGTTCAAGCGATTGGCTTGTGAGGCTGCTACGTCTTGTAAGACTGTTGTCATCTGAATAACTTCATTGAAAATATTATTCAAGATGCCTGTTTCTGTGTAATGTCCGCTTTTTAGATCTGTGGGATCGTATGGCGGTACAAAAGGTGGAATATTTTCTGTAGGCATAATTTTTTCTCCATTAATTAACGTTTAGCGCGCTATACCATCGGCCATTTTTTGTATGATTTGGGTCATCTGTTGGAGGATGGAAGTGGCTGATTTGTAATATTCTTCAAAGAGGTATAGGTAGTTGCGCACACTTTCTGTCTGGGTGGTATTCAATGATTCGGCGGCCGTGATGGCATTCGTCAGTTGCTGTTGAATCTGTCCGCCTGAGGTAGCGTTGTTTTGTGTCCCTGCAGTGTTATAGTTGTCGGTAAGCCAGGCAATAGCACTTTGCTCGTTTTGGAAGTTATATGAGTTTAACGTTTTTAGTACCCCTCGCATTTGAGCTAGCAAGCTATGAGGGTCTTCTTGTCCATTTGCAAGCCTTACCTGGCTGGCGGATAAGCCGGGAATGAGTTGGGTAGAGATTTCGGTTTTAATGGCCAAAATCTGCTGTGAAAAGCCTCCCGATCCATAAAAACCAGCGCTGCCGAAGTTGGCCGAGACGCCAACAGGAGTGCCAAAGAACGCACTCATTGCTGTGCGGTAAGCCCCTTCTGTTTCTTGTGAGTTGCCATTAGCATCGACAGGGCCAGGATATTTGCTAGCAGGCACGAATGAGCGGGCTTTGATGGCAAACGATAGTGTGGTGTTGGCAGGAAGGATAGATCCAGAGGCTGGCAACCCTTGGAATTGCCATATTTTTGTCCCGCTTAATCCTGTAAGTTGCTCTGGGGAATGCAGTAAATTATAACCTGAAAGGCCGAATAAAGAAACGAAGGGAGAAAAAAAATGTATTGGGTAATTAGTTGGGTCAAATACAGTGGCTGAGTTTCCTGTGACAAGGTTTATAGTATAAATAGTTGAAAAACCGTTCCAATAGCCACTGGCGAAGTTGCCTTTGTTGACTACCGACACCTCGTTGTGTAAGTTTTGCAGTTGCGCGAGCACACTGGCTGTATTTTGGGTGGTGGCTAGATATTGTTGCAACGACTGCAGGTGATTGTAGAGTACGTCGTTGGCTGATTGCACGTAGACTAACTCAATCATCGCTTGCAGAGACTGTGGTTGGTCGACTGGGACCCCTAGTGCATTAGCACTATTAATTGAAATGCCCATAAAATTCTCCTATAAACTCTTTTCACTGGGCGTGAAATTTTGGGGAAATAAAGCTCATTTTTCGGTTACATCTGATTTCTTAAATCTCTATCCCTCTTACTATTAATTGTAATCCTTAAATATTTAATTTTCAATTTTAAACTTGCTTATTTTTTCCGCTTTTAGACTGGAATATCGCTGCTTTGTTTCATGCCTGGAATGTGGTGTTGGTAGATGAGACCCCACATCGAAAGTACATAGAGGTTGCCTGGATCTAAGAGCTTTTGGTTGAAGGTGTAGGTATCTAGTGTTGGTTTTAAAGTCTCTCTTAGGTTGTCGGTAACGGCATCGCTGATTTCCGTTTCATGTTGGGAGTTTAAGGTCCCAATATGCTGATCTAACTGAGTGCGCAGTGAGCGGTCGTCGGCTTGGTTTTTTTCGCCGCCTAAGACTATTTTTGTCAACCCATCGGCAATATCTTTAGAGCGTGCATCTCCGATGGAAGGGGACAATTGATCGGTGACGTGGGCAGTGAATTGTGTTTTAAGTTCGTCCAGAGAAGTTGTGGGAACAACGAAGTTTGGATTTTGTGTGCCAATCACCGTTTGGGTGGCTGCTGTTAAGGCTTGATTGGCGGGTACTTGTGCTTTCTGTAGTTCTTCGGCGATGCGATCGCGCAGTTGGCGCTGGGTGGTCTGTTCGGCTTGTAGTTGTTGCGAGCCGAGAGCAGCTGAAATGATGCCTGCTGCTGCATTGCTATTGACAACATTTTGGGCGGCGAGATTACTCGTCAGGGTTTGGCTGCTCAAGGTATCTTTTTGAATGATATCGGCCTGTGTCGAAAGGTCTAAAAGGTTACCAGCGGAGATTTCGGCTTGCACGAATGTTTGGGCGCGATCGGCCAGGCTTTGGGCTTGTGTGGCATCAATTTGGCTGTTGATGAATGAAGCTTTGATGGCGGCGTTTAATTGATCTGTGGTGGTGATTTGTTCATTGATGATGGCATCATTGATAGCACTTGCGGCTATGTTATTAGCTTGCTGCTCGTTTTGTAAGATACCGTCATTGATGATTTGTCGTTTTATCTCGTCTTTTAAGAAAGAGACGCTAATTGCATTGTTAAGCACATCGTTCACATTGTTTTGTTGTGCGGATTGGACAGCATTTTGCACATTTTCGTGGTGTAAAGTAGCTGCCAGCTGGGCAGGTAAAGTCGGGCTATTTGTCGTTTGGCCCACAACAGAGATGGCAGTTTGAATTAAAAACCCCTTTAATAGAGCTGTTAAAGCCGTGGCCTGACTGGTTAATGTGTCAGCACTAGCTGAAGGGTTCTCTTGCTTAAGGATAGCAAAGACTTCATCGTAAAGGTTTCCTTTGGCCGTTGCAAAAGCAATTTGATTAGCAAACGATAATCCCAGAGATACAGCAACAGGGGATGAATTTGCATTGATGAAGGGAAGTTTGTCTAAGAGTAGGTGTAAAGCAGGAGAGCCTGCGTATAATCCACTTTGTGCCAATAGGCTTAAGCCTAAATAGGTGACTTTTTCTACCGCATGCGGTGGAGGAGGTTGGTCGAGGAGATTTTGGGCAGCATGTGTGATCGCTCTTTGGATTAAGCCCGGGGTGAGGGGGTTGTCATTGCCGGAAGATAGGCTGCTGAGTGATACGCCAGAGCTAATCCCTGTGGGAGGCTGTTGTGAGGCTGGTGTCAAGTAGTTTGGTGGTAAAGTGGGAATGTCACTGTGGAAATAAAACTGTTGAAAGGCTAGATAATTTGCTTGGGCTTCTAACACGTCTGTCAGCGATATGAAGTTGATGAATAATTGGATAAAGCCTGTTGCTACGGAGAGGAGTTGAACGAGGAGCCTGATAACAAATTCGGGAGGGGATAAAGGATTAAAGAGATTTGGTTGTGGGGCTAGAGTCTGCGATGGTGCAGTCAGAGTTGGAATATTGGGGGGAGTACCAGAGGGAGCACTTGGTAATTGGTATTGACCGTTTGGGACAGTTGGAATGGGTTGGAGTATGGGAAAGCCGAGGTTAGCTTGGGCGGCATCTGCATTATATTTAGCGATCAGGCCGTTAAGATCGAGGCCATTAGTAAGGTTGTTGTTATAGGGAGTGGGGGCACTTGTATTCAAGGTGTTGATGGCTGTTTGCTTAGAAGCTACGTAGTCTTGGTATTGTTGTACTCCATAGAGATAGGTGCCAGGAGTCGTGGCATCGCCTAAAGGAATAGTCCCATTGTTATATTCGTTGATATAGGTGTTTAAATTAGCGATCTGTGTGGCATCTGCTGTAAAGTCGTAGCTGTTAAGAGCTGAGGTGGCGGTTGTATTGTAGTTGCTGACGTTTTGATCTTCGAAGGTGTAGATGTTTAAAATTTCATTACTTAGCTGATTGGCAGCGTTAAGGTAAGCCAGGAAAGCTTGTGCTTGGGTGAGATTAGCGTAAAATAGTTTATCTAAATTTTTGTCCTTAAATTGCTCAACCCCATATTCCACATACTTGAGATTATTGGTGGCTTCGCTTTGTCCTTTCATGTAGCTAATAATAGATGGCGTGGGGAGTTGCAGCTTCCAATTGTCATTCGAGGAGGGGGCTATGCTTGGATCACTTGCTTGCAGCTGATCTTGTATTTGGGGTGGTTTCTTAGGTGCGCCTTGTGTGGACGGCGGATTGGGCTGAATCGGATTGGTTGGAACAGGCACAATTTGTAAGTCGCTCATTGCCTTTCTCCTGTTAAGGATCTCTTTATAATACTTATTATAACAAAAAAATATTTTATTATCTGCTAAGAAAGGTGATTAGTAGAGAATCGACAAATTTCCGTGCCCGTGTGCGTGCCCGTGCCCGTGCCCGGCTAGTTTGGCATGCCTGTGTCTACCCAAAATTCAAAGCGGCATGTTCAGAAATCGAAGTAAAAGATATGGTTTAAGATGCAATTTGATTACAGGAATTTATAACCGAGGGGTCGAAATAGTATGTTTGAGACTATGATAAAAGAAAAAACGGGTACTTTGGATCATGAGAAATTAGACGTATATCATGTGGCAGTGGAGTTTGTGATAGTGGCTGATGGGATTGTAGAACATTTACCCCGAGGTAGAGGTTATTTAAGTGATCAACTACAACGTGCGGCCTTATCAATATCTTTGAATATTGCGGAAGGGGCTGGAGAATACTCAAGTGATGAGAAAATTAGATTTTATCGTATGGCTAAACGGTCGGCAACTGAATGTGCCGGGATTTTGCATGTTTGTCAGCGATTACAGCTCGTAGATGAAAAGCGCTATGACTTAGGCCGAGAGTTGTTAATTCGTGTAGTATCAATGCTGATTAAGATGGCTCAGAAAACACGATAGCCTGGCACGGGTATGTGCATGTTCATGGGCGCGCAAACACCGGGGCCGGGCACGGGCACGGGCACGCACACGGGCACGCACACGGGCACGAAAAAATAGGTTATACAGGAAGTTAATGCGTTTTGCTAGCAAGCTCAAGGGTAAAACAGTGGATGCCGCTTTGCGTTTCTAGGCGATTCCACCAGTCCATGGCTTCGCCAAAGTCGGTGGGATCTTGTGGATTTCGGCCTATGAAATAGACTTCTAAAGCAGGTAAATAGTGTTGCAGTACTCCTACAAAGAGATCCATTAACAAAACCCCAAGGCGTTGACCCACTTGCATTCCATGCGTAATGTAATAATAGCGTTGGGTTTTTGCGGACCAGCCTGTGAGCGCATTGATGAAATTCATATTCCACCCGCCCGCCGGCATTGGAAATTCTTGATACATCGTTTCAGATTCGTACATCCAGCAAGCGGGGAGTGGGATCACTTGAAAGCCGGCTTGTTGTAGCACTTCTCCAGCCTTTTTAAGCAAGGGGCCAAGTTCCAAATCAAGTTTTTGAGCTGTCACTAAATAACGCTGTAAATGCTTCCTGTCGATCTCTGTCAATCTCAATGGATCTAGTGCTGCCAATAGCTCGGCACAGAAAGCGAAATTCGTCATAAAGATGGTATGCTTAGGACCTGGCCGCATAAAAAGATCTAGGTGATACAACACCTGAGGCATGAAATGTACATCTTGCGGTGAGAGGGCAAGATCGTGAGCGATGAGGTAGTGAGTGATGAGCTTTTTGGCTTGATAGGCGGCTGCCAAAGAGCGGGTTTGCTCGACATCTGACTCCTGCCAAGTAAAAGGAGGTACAGCCCCCATTTTCGTAGCTAATTTGAGAAACCAACCTTGATCGCTGGCTGCAATCACTGGGGAGTCCGCCATTAAGAATTTCATGAGCAGGATATCTAGCTGCAGCTTGCGCTCTATCAAGCCCGATTTGCTAGCTTGCTGCCAGAGTCCGGCCGCAAACATCTCCTCCATGAGGGCTTTTATCTCAGGAGCAGTTAATGTGGCGGCGATCTCATTTTGCAAAGCTTGATAGGTGAGGTGTGGGTGGGTGATTTTGGCTAGCTCGGACCATGATCTTTGCTCCAATTCGAGCATGTGCAGCGTTTGGTGCAGGCTATCGCTGCCGATTAAGGCTTTTATCCCATTGCTCTGTGGATTTGAGACTATCCACATATTGCCCCCTTCGAGATAGGCGTAGGAAAAAGGGGAGGGGGGAGTGGCGAAAACGTGCTGGCAATCTTCTTTGAGGTGCGGCAGTAGGGAATGGGTATAGCCCGACCAGGTATTGAAAAGTTGGTTTTTGGTATGGGTGGCGGCCGTTTTGTTGAGATATAAGTTGCTAGAATGGGTGCGATGGATGGCTTCTAAGCTATGGGACGAATGGCAAGCTAGCTTGGTTGTTCCATTAGGCAGGTGGATAAATGGATCGCGAGCACTGTAGAAGACCCCTGTGCGTTTGATAGCGATGCCCAAATGTTGCGCGATGTGTTCCATATTTTGGGCACTATGCATAAAGGCAAAGCCATCCCACATCTCTTTGTGTGTTAACGCACTTTTTAAGGGGTTTTTTACGCGCGTGTTGATCTCTTTGGCTAACAATAACTCGGTGATTTCTACGCCAAAATCGGCGGTGTGGGCGCGGTATTCACAGGGGGCAGTGGACAAAGGCACATCCCAGCGTGCCATGACAGCCTGCACATGAGGGCCTAGATCAGCAGATGGTTGGTGCAGATATATTGACATCATAGCCTCTTGATGTGCCAGGCTTGCATCTGCCGCGAAACGTCGATGGCAAAGGGGACAAGGCGGCGTTCCACAAAGTGTTTCCAGGTGGCTTTAACTTGGATCAAGGGGATGTCGAGAATGGCCCATTGGACGTGCGCGTGCATATGGCGATAGACGGCATTGAAAATTAATTTGGGAGCCAGGGCATGAAATTCTAAGCCTGGTTCAACGTAGAGGTATTTATAGCAAATGGTATCAGCAGCGACGCGGTGGTTAACCATCCAGCCGACCACTCTCCCTTCATAGCGCAAGCCTAAACTATTGATGTACTCAATTTTATCCTCATCGACCAGCGGGGCTACACTGCCGAGGCCTCCCTGCTTTTGTCGTGCGAGCAGATCGGCATGCTCTTGTGGAGTGAGATTGGACCATAGAAACTCTTCAAAACCTGGAGGGTAGCGATGCAGCTTGCGTGCATAGGGACTTCCGAAAGTAAAACTATCGAAGCGACAATGGAGCAAGAAGGGGCGCTTGCCTTCCCAGCCACAGGCGGCTACCACTTTTTCGAAGGCACCTGTCTCTGTTGTGTTCAAAGGATAGGTGAGTGAGAAATAATATCCTCCGATGCTTTCAGCAGCGGTTTGCAGAGCGCTGAGCAAAAGACGTCCCACGTGTTTGCCGCGGTGCTCGGCGGCCACAAAGAGATGTTCAACATCGACAATTAACTGCTGTGTCTCTTGGATGTCTGGAAAGAGCTTTTCTGTGATAGGAAAAGCAGGCGTGCAAGAGGCTAAGATGAGGCCTACGGGGTGTCCTTGCAGCAAAGCCGCAAAGCCCAATTTCTTGGTTGTAAAAGGTTTGGCTTGGAAGTCTGAGGGAATTAGTGTTGCAAAGGGTTGCAACGCTTGGGTGGGATCAGAAAGGCTTAGTTGTATAATGTCATACATAAGGCTCCCACAGTGATCTGCAACATGGACTGAATGGACTTAGTGAGACGATTGCAAAAGTCAACTGCTGAGCAAAAAAATAACAGGATGGGCAGGATAGTTTGCAAGGCGGCAATGGTTTAGAAGCTAGGTTGAAATTAATCTTAACACCAATCGTAATCATTGCTAAGCAATGATTACGAGGAGCTTCCGGAGGATTGCTTAGGCAATCCTCCGGAAATTATTGCTGCCGCGATGGTGCTGCGCATAATAGTGCATCTTCAGTGCCTAATTAACCATCCTGCCTATCCTGCTTATCCTGTTATTTTTTCTGCTCAGCGTTTGACTTATACAATATTCCCTTGTGGACGGTTGGGAGAACTAAAACTGTCCATTTCGTCCATGTAGTCCATTCAGTCCATGTAGTCCATTTCGTCCATTTCGTCCATGTCTCTTAAGCAATCTGTTCTTGTGTGCGCTTAATTTGAGGCGTTTTGTGATCGAGGATACACTCCTTGTCGATGACAATTTCTCTGATGGTATCATCGGAGGGGGCATCAAACATCAGCTCACGCATGCGGTTTTCCAAAATCATGCGCAAGGCGCGAGCGCCCGTGCCTGCATCCATGGCTTTTTTGGCAATAGCTTGCAGGGCTTCGTCGGTGAAGGTGAGCTTGACGCCTTCCATATCAAACATGGCAATGTATTGCTTGATGATGGCGTTTTTGGGTTCGCTAAGGATTGAGACTAAGTCATTGACAGTTAATTCATTGCAGTTGGCGATGTTGTTAAAGCGCCCGATGAATTCGGGAATCATGCCGAAATGGATGAAATCTTCGGGTTCCACCTTTGAAAGCACCTGACTTTTTTGGTGTGGGTCGATGGTCTCTTTATCGCCGGTGTTGAAGCCGATGGTGCTGCGGCCGAGGCGTTTAGCGATGATTTTGTCGAGGTTCACGAAAGCGCCGCCGACGATAAATAGGATATTTTCGGTGTTGACTTTGATATATTCTTGGTTGGGGTGCTTGCGTCCCCCTTTAGGAGGAACGTTGGCAATGGTGCCCTCAACGATTTTCAAGAGGGCTTGTTGCACCCCTTCTCCAGACACATCGCGGGTGATGGAGACGTTGGCTGTGGTACGTCCAATCTTATCGATTTCATCGATATAGATAATTCCCATTTCTGCCTTGGCGACATCGTAATCTGCCGATTGCAGGAGTCTTAGGATGATATTTTCGACATCTTCCCCCACATAGCCTGCTTCGGTTAAGGTGGTGGCATCGGCGATGGAAAAAGGGACATCGAGGATTTTGGCTAAGGTTTTAGCGATAAGCGTTTTGCCAGAGCCTGTTGGACCAAACAGCAAGACGTTTGATTTGCTAAATTCGATGCCACCCTCTTTGGTTTGCGATTGAATGCGTTTGTAGTGGTTGTAGACCGCTACGGAAATCGCTTTTTTGGCATTTTCTTGTCCGATGATATATTCGTCGAGACGTTCTTTAATCTCTTTAGGTTTCAGCGTTTTCAACGTGTAGCTGGTCGGCGGCTTCTTTTTTTCAAGGATGCCGGAACACAGACGGATACACTTGTCGCAGATGTATACATTAGGTCCAGAGATGAGCTTTTCAACGGCCTCTTCAGTACGCCCGCAGAAAGAGCAGGCAATAGCTAGAGGGTCTTTGGGAGGGGGCGTTTTTTTGTTCATAAGAAAGTAAAATCAACGGTTATTTGCTGGTGGATGGGCTTGGGGTGGTCGTGCCTGCGGGAGGCTGTTTTGGGACAACGACCTCATCGATGAGGCCATATTCTTTCGCCTCGTGAGCACTCATGTAGAAATCGCGCTCTGAATCGGCGCTGATTTTTTCGATAGTTTGCCCTGTATGTTCAGCCATGATTTCATGTAAACGGCGTTTCAGGATGAGGATCTCTTTGGCTTGTAGTTGGATATCAGCTGATGTGCCACCCACGCCACCAGAAGGTTGGTGGATCATGATGCGGCTATTAGGCAGAGCAAAGCGCTTGCCTTTAGTGCCAGCGGTCAGCAGCAAAGCTCCCATGGAGGATGCTTGGCCGATGCAATAGGTATTGATATTGCAACCCATCCAACGCAGTGTGTCATAGATCGCTAAGCCCGCCGTGATATACCCTCCCATCGAGTTGATGTAGATATGCACATCTTTTTTGGGATCTTCCATTCTCAAGAACAAGAGCTGTGCCACAACGACGTTAGCAACTTGATCAGTGATATCGGTGCCGATGAAAATGATCCGGTCTTTAAGTAGGCGCGAATAAATATCCATGGAACGTTCGCCGCGGCCGGTATCTTCGATCACATAAGGAGTAAGGGATAGTAAGGGTCTATTATCTGACATGCTCTGACCTCGTGGTTGTCTATAGCTTGTTCATACAATAAAGAATCAATGATAAAGGATAAAGCATAAAATTCAGCTTGCTATACTTTGCTTTTACGCGATCGAGACCGATTTACAGTTCGGTCTCGATCTAAGCGCTGAGGTCTTAGCTTTGTGTTTGGTGTGTCTTTTCGATCAAGAAATCGAGAGCTTTTAAGGTTTGCAGCTGTAGGTGCACTTGTGCTTGCGCTTCCTTTTCATCGGATGGCAGGTTGGCATCACCTTGTCCCATTTGCTGCATCCACATGCGACGCATCCATTCGCCGACCACTTCATCTTGGCTGACGGCGATGTGGTTGTCATGGGCGATGCGCTGCGTTAAGAAATACAAGCGCATATCGCGGTTGATTTTATTGGTGAGGTTTTGTTCGATTTTCTTGGCTTCTTCGGCAATTGAAGATTCTTCCGTGCCGCCAGAGCGCAAGCTATCGATAATGCCTTTTCTATGTTGATTGATTTGTCCTTCCACAAAGGAATGTGGGATGTCAAATGGGTACTTAGTCAGTAGCGCTTGTTCCATCAGGGCACGTTGGTTGTGCTGTTGGAACTCTTCCGCTCTGCGATGCAGCGTCTGCGTGACTTTCTCAGTGAAGTCTGCTAGATTTTCCGCGCCATAAGTCTTGGCAAATTCGTCGTCTAGCGGCATCAATTTGGCTTCTTTGATCGCATGTAGCATGATGCGGCATTGTTGTGGTAGGAATTCGTCATGCTTATGTTCGTGAGTGTGGGTGCCGTCGGTGCATTCTTGGCACTCTTCATGATTGTCTTCTTTTTCGGTCATCCCTTCCACTGTTTCACCAGCTGTTTTGCCGATCAAAAGATTGCGCATCCAGCGATCCATTTTGCCAGGAGCTACTGCAAAGCGGGATTGGGTACAAATATTACGGGCCGGTTCGCTAATGATATCGACATCGATATCGACGAAGTCGCCTTCGCGCACTGGACGATCAGTGACATCAATCCATTCAGCTTTTTGTAGGCGCAGGTCTTCGATAGCATTGGTGATATCTTGATCTTTAACTTCCGGACGAGCCACATGCTGGATGGAAAGCTCTTCAAAGGCAACTTGAGGGACATGAGGAGATTCTTCGTAGGTATACAGGAGGACTGATCCGTCTTGAAGCGAGGCGCTCTTGATCGAAGCAGATTTGACGCTATTTTTATTGAATGGATAGATTTTTGTCAGGCGCAGGGATTCATCAAAAGAGGTGTTGAGAAGGATATCTCGCCATTCTTTTTCAACGTGTTTACCGAAATTTTTTTGAATCATGGCCTCTGGGGCTTTGCCTTTGCGGAAGCCGGGAATAGAGACTTCTTTATTGATATTTTTCATTGCCTGGTGATGGCTGGCTTGGGTCGCTTGTGCAGAGACTTGCACTTCGAGGCGCACGCGGCAGCCAGGTTCTCTTTGGAGAGAAACTTTTACGTTTTCATTTTCAAATGTGGTGGGATTTGTTGTTGACAAGGCAAACCTCTCTTTGTGTGTGGGTATACGATGAGTAACGGCAATGAGCGCACATTATCCAGCGTTGAATAGACGTTGATAGGTGATGATATATAGACAATAAGCGGGTAGTGAGGTTTGAACTCACGACCCTCACGTTGGCAACGTGATGCTCTACCACTGAGCTACACCCGCAAATTGTTGTCGTATACCAATCTTCTAATACTAAAAGCGGGTGATGAGGCTTGAACTCACGACCCTCACGTTGGCAACGTGATGCTCTACCACTGAGCTACACCCGCATTTCTTTTTTTACACGCTGGCTTTGTAAAAACAATTAGCCTACGTCATGCCCTATTTTTTTGCCAGCAAAATTTTTCGAATTCGCTTAATAGCTAGCGGGCGATGAGGTTCGAACTCACGACATTCACCTTGGGAAGGTGACGCTCTACCAACTGAGCTACGCCCGCACAAACAGCGCGACGAAGCGCGAGTATATGAGTGGGCGCTCATTTTGCGCAACAACAAAATAGCATCGATTGGACATGGACGAATTGGACTGCCTGGACGACCTGGACGAACTGGACGCATCGGGTCAGTCCAGTTCGTCCAGGTCGTCCAGGCAGTCCAATTCGTCCATGTCCAATCAGTGAACAGCCTTTGTTAACGCGAATTCATATCTTTTTTTTGTTTGTTTTTAATTATGTGTTTGTTTTATAATTATAACTAGTTTTTTAATATACAATTAATATTAAATAAATATAGGTTTCCATTGACCTGCTCTAATTTAGTTCTTTCTTGTTTACCGTGTTTTGGGGCTAGTGATCGCGTGGAAACCTATCGACCATCTGGGTCTCTAAACTCCCCAGGGAGTACCCCCCAACCCGCTCTTCTCAGTCCGCAACCTTTACCCGCAAGCACCTCTTTCCCCATTTGCATGGATGAGCATTGTTGCTGGGTTAAGCCATCTGATAAGTTAAGCGCCGCACACAAGAAGGTATTTGAACAAGCCCTTGAGCATCTACAAGGATGCCAGACCAAAAAACACTTCGAAATAGCTATTTTGGTTGATGCGGAAAAAGGCATAATTTTAGGTTTTACTCACAAGTTAAGTGTTGCCTTTGGATACACTAATGAGGGATGGTTAGGGAAAAACATTAGTCAGTTGAAATATAAGCCATCCCACGATATTCTAGAGGATGATTGGACTAAATTTGTTGACGTGTATTCAAACTTTGTTTGCAACAAGCGGGAGAGTTTCCCAACTCACAAAGTTACGCTGCTAGCGGCTGATGGGAGTTATTCAAAGGCTGCCAAAAGATCGATTTACCATTATGCCGAAGCTTCAAAAGATAAAAAAGACATCAAACAGAGAATTCGGTATTATGTCTTTGTCCATTGCTTCCATCAGGTAACGTAGCTCTCTACACCAAAATAAGCTTTCTGTATCAGCAACTGATAATCCCTGATTTTTGGTGACAACTTGTCATTGACAATATATACTCACCGGCCAAAAAAACTCTTCTATATACCGAACGTGATTCAGAATTTGGCATTTCGAGCGCGCTAAAACTCCGGGGATCAAGAAGCGGGGATTTTCGCGCAGCTGGAAATACCAAATTTTGAGTCACGTTTGGTATAAAACTCTTGGCAACTATCTTCTGATTTGTAGAATGGGTCTTTTCGAAATCAGTCCGTTTATCACCCAGTGAGTTGTCATGCTCAACTTTCGTAAGCTAAAACAAGATTTTGCCCCAGCCATGATTAAAGATGGACGCGTTTTGCACGAAAAACGCGCCGTTTCTTCTGCCAAAATTATCAAGATGAATGCCCAAAAGGTGCGTCTAAGCTGTCGTGTGGCGGGGAATTATGAAAATAGCTATCACTGCGAAATTGAAATCGATCGCCGAGAGTCCATGCCCACAGATTCTGACTGCGATTGTCCATATAAATACGATTGTCAACATCTCTCTGCCTTCTTATTTTATCTTGAAGAACATTATGAAGAGATGGTCGTGGCGTACTCTAAAGAGACCGATTTAGAAAAAGCTGCTGATGTCGATGAAAGTGAAAAGGCCACCTTGCTGGAAACTTTTAAAGAAGCCGAACACAAAGAAGTCGTGCGCCGCGGCAAGAAAAATCAAAAAGAGCTTTTACAAGAGTATGTAGGAGCTGCACAGGTACTTGGTCGCTCCCCGTTCTTTCTTCTTGAAGAAGAGCAGCAAGCCGATAAAGCTGAACTTGCTATTGTGTTTTCTCCCATCACGCATGCACCTACAGAGTTGCATCATCATGTCGAAATCCAGATTGCTTTGCGCTTGCCTTACCGTTCTAAACCACTCATGATCCCTAATGTAAAGGAATTTTTCGATGCTGTGCGCTATAGTGAAGCCTTATATATAGGTAGTAAGCGCTATTTCTTTACCTTAGATTCTTTTGATCCCTTGTATGTCGAAATTTTCCGTATGATCATGGATTTCGCGCGCTTCCTGGATATTAAAGATGAGCGCAATTTACGGATCATCCATATCGATCTTGAAGCTTTCGGATCGATTCTTGCCCGCGCATATGACATTGCTTGCGGCACACCTCCCAGTCGTTTTACTACTGAAGATGGTGAAATCGAACTTTTGACCATGCCTTGTTTCTATTGCGGCAATTTGGAAGAAGCTTTGCGTTTTTCAACGACACATGCCCAGCTGCGTTTTGAGTTGGGTTATCTAGAATCTCCAGCCCCTAAAATACTGCTTAAACCTGAAATTCTCCTCGATGACAAAGCAACGAAACCAGAAGAGGTGTGCTTCTTCGAATGCACTAAACCTGGAATTATTCACAAAAGCACCTACTTCCGCTTTCAACCTCACATCAGACGCAAACACCTGCGCAATATTTCTGTGATTCGCAACATCACTATTCCAGAACCCCTCTTTGGTACCTTTGTAGAAAATTCCCTTCCTGCGCTCCGCCGCTTTGCTCAAATTTCAAATCGCGAAATTATCGAACGCTTTGTCACGTTGCCCTTCGTTGGTCAACTTGGTGCTGAATGTGAAATCCATTATCTTGATGGAGAGCTGGAAGCAAGCTTGAATTTTGTTTACGATAAGCTACAAGTACCTCTTGCCTCCACTCAAGTGGCTGTTGATCACATCACAGCTTTTGTCACTAAGGAAGGAGTGCTCGCCCGCAATCTCACTGAAGAGCAAAAAATCATCGAAGATCTATTCCAAGATTTCATCTACGACTCCGCTCAAGGGATCTATAAGGTGAAAAATGATAAGAAAATCGTTGAATTTATGACGGAAGTGATTCCACGCAATCAACATCGCGTTAAATTCCATTGCCCAGAAAATCTTTTAGATCAGTTCATTTACGATGACACACATTTTACTTTAAAACTC
>JABDFJ010000036.1:0-84 GCA_013286645.1 Chlamydiota bacterium
GTTTTGATGAGTATTTTGATGCGGGAGGCGTGTGTTGCATCGAATGGGCTGAGAAAATTGCTCTCTTGGATCTACCACAAGCTA
>JABDFJ010000036.1:94-25263 GCA_013286645.1 Chlamydiota bacterium
CGTGTAGAAATGCTTTATCTTGGACAAGAGCAGCGAGCCATAGAAATCACGCCTTGGGAAGGAGAATAACCGTGGCTAAATATGTCTTTAAAAACCCTGTGTTTGTTAAGTCGGCTACGAAGTCGGTGAATTACCCAACGATGCGTACCCCTTCAGGCGCTCTAATGCCCGAGATTGCGGTGGCAGGGCGGTCTAATGTGGGGAAATCGAGTCTGTTGAACCATTTGTTCCAGCGACGAGATTTGGTAAAGACTTCCTCGATACCAGGAAAAACGCAACTGATCAATTTTTTTGCTCTAAATGAGGCTTTGGCCTTTGTCGATTTGCCCGGGTACGGCTATGCTAAAGTGCCGGAGAATACGCGCAAACAATGGGGGCCGATGATCCAAGAGTATCTCGATAAGCGGCCGACATTAAAGCTCATCCTTTTTTTGTTTGATATTCGCCGGATGCCCAATGATGAAGATCGGATGTTTTTGGAGTGGGTGGCGCATCGAGAGCTGGGAGTGATTCTAGTTTTAACGAAAGTTGATAAAGTGACTAATAATGAAAAAAATATAAATACGCGTAAAATTTTAGAATCATTTAATTGTGAAAATCTTCATTATGTTCATTATTCGGTAACAAAAAATGTAGGTCGCAAAGAATTAATCACTATGGTGATTGATGCGCTGAACGATGATGAAGATGAGCAAAATCCTTTAAATCCATAGATGGTTTGATGAATAAAACACAATTTGTTTGCATTGACTGCGAAGCCACGGGATTAGATCCAAAGCAAGACCGCATCATTGAAGTGGCTGCGGTGAAGTTTACTTTGACTGAAACTTTTGATACTTTTGAGTCTTTGGTCGATCCTGAATGTGTGATTCCAGAAGAATCGATCGCCATTCACCACATCACCAACGACATGGTCGTGGGCAAGCCCACTATCAAAGCGCTTTTGCCAGAAATATTACAGCTCATTGGCAAGAGCATTCTCGTGGGACACGGCATCGGCTACGATATCGAAATCTTGGCGAGTGCCGCCGAACGCGCCGGCATTCCATGTGAATTGCGTCTCAATCCCTATCTCGACACGTTGCGCATGGCACGCTTATATGGGGAAAGCCCCACGAATTCTTTAGAACAATTGCGCCGCCATTTCAACATCCAGGACGAAGGGGCGCATCGCGCTATGAGTGATGTGATTGTCAACATGGATGTGTTTAAATATCTAGCCAAAAATTATCGCTCTGTGGAGCACCTTTTTGAGGTCCTTTCTAGACCAATCATGTTAAAAGCCATGCCTCTTGGTAAGCATAAGGGGCGCCCCTTTAAGGAAATACCGCTAGAATATCTGCAATGGGCTGCACATAAAGATTTCGATCAGGATTTACTGTTCTCATTGCGTTCAGAAATCAAAAAACGCAAGAAAGGTAACTTATTTACCCAAGCCGGCAACCCCTTCAGCGCCCTCGATTCATGATATGCATTTGAACTCTCCTGTCTCAACCTCTAAAAATAGCCTGTTTCATTTCTTTAAGAGGGATAGGTTTTTTTCGTTTAGATTTTACGATGCCCTTAAGCTCGGATAATTCTTGAGTGACAAGATGCACAATGATCGTATTTTTGCCTTCCAATTGAAAGTCGAGGAGTGTGCCAGCATGAATATTGGCTTTGGCGCGAATCGCTTGTGGAATGGTAACTTGGCCTTTGCTAGTAACTGTTGATTTCATGGGATATTCACTACTTAAACTTGATTTCTTACTTTATAGTAAGTTTTCGCGCGCTTTGTTGGCAAATTATTCGATGTTGTCAAAAAGCGTCTATTCACTAAAACAGTTTTTTTTGAAACACGGAGGCACAGAGTGCACAGAGGTACATGTTCAGGGCATATGCAGCCTGCCGCGGTACAGGATGGGCAAAAATTGGCAGCAGCCGGGATTTGAGCGTATTTTTTGTCAGATTCAGAAAGTTATAAATCATCTAACCACGTGTTGGTTAATGATTTATAACTTTCTGAAGATGGCGAAAAAGACGCCAAAGCCTGCGCGCTGACGATTTTTGCCCATCCTGGGTAGCGGCCTAAGAGATTAGCCCCTATTTTTATTGCAACATTATTGGGTGGATAAGTACATTGGCGCAAAATCAAGTACATCTATGCATTCTCCTTCACAATACTTCACTATTTTTATTTTTGCATGTCTCTGCCTTGATGCAAGATTTACGCACTCAGCAGAGCCAGAGCAGAATGTAGACTTCCGGTATAATGATTTTGCTACCAATCCCTTGATTTCGCATAAAGAACGCAAGGCAATCAAGCCTTTTCTCTTATCAGCTTTTCATCCTCTAAAACCTATTCTGGACGATATTTTTTTATCCCAGCGTGCCACGCTTAATACTGAGACGTTAATTGCTGCCGGCTTTAGGATTGAATTTAGTCGTCAACGCAGTTACATCCAAGTCGTGTCGCATCCTCTCATACCTGGATATTTGCTAAAATTATACCTTGATTCAGAAGCGCGACTTAAACTAGGCATCCCGGGGTGGAAGTGGTTTTCTAGGCGAGCCCTTGGAGCAAAAAAGCTTAGGAATTGCATCGCAAAACATAAGCTACAGCATTTCGTGGCTCCTCATAAGTGGATCTATGTTTTGCCTTTAAATCCTTCAGTTCCGAAGGATCCGCTTTACACCCAGAAAAATGAAATCCTCATCGTGGAGGATATGGAGCTGGTATCGCCTGAAGAAAATCTTCATGCCTGGAAGGAAAAAATCACGCGCGAACATCTTGACGAACTTTATATTATTCTCAAAGAAGCTGGGGGAGCAAGTTATCGCGCGGACAATATTGCCTATACACGCAAAGGTCAGTTTGCCTTTATTGATACTGAATATCCAAACGATAAACCCGATTACGAACATGTTAGAGATAATCTGTCCCCAGAAATGGCTAAATATTGGATGCAGCTGGTCAATGGGAAAAAGTCACGATAACATTTTAAATCTCGGCTGAGAGTCTCCAATGTTTTCTAAGAACATGGTGAGTGGACGCACCCACACATCCCCCTCTCCGTATAAGGCTTGGTAGACCACAAGTTCTTCAAGGGTTTCGCTGTGACGTCCTACCGCCAAAATCTTGTAGCGACGCCCTTTATAATGTTCATAAATACTGCCAATGATGATTGTTTTGGCTAAAGTTGAATAACAGGGGATAAGTTCTTGGCTCATTAAACCTCGTTTACTAGTACATATTCATGGGGTGTGTAGCTTATTGAGTGATAAATAGCTTTCTTATTTCGCTTTATTGATTATTTCGATATATTTTATGCAATTCTGCTTTATCTGTCAGCGGTATTGAGTTGCTGTAGATTTATTTTTTTATATGGAGAGTACACATGCGTAAACATAGTGGTCATCAGCTGGAGAAGGGATCTTTCGAAGTTAAAGTCGGTCTAGCAGAGATGCTTAAGGGTGGCGTCATCATGGATGTGACCACTCCAGAACAAGCAAAAATTGCCGAAGATTCCGGTGCGGTGGCTGTGATGGCTTTAGAGCGCATTCCCGCTGATATTCGGGCGCAAGGTGGAATCGCGCGTATGTCCAATGCCGAACTGATTCAGAAAATTCAAGAAGCTGTTTCCATTCCTGTGATGGCAAAATGTCGCATCGGACACTTTGTAGAGGCTCAAATATTGGAAGCCTTGTTTGTGGATTTCATTGATGAAAGCGAAGTACTCACTCCTGCCGATGAAGAATATCATATCGATAAGCATAACTTTAAAATTCCTTTTGTCTGCGGTTGCCGCGATCTAGGAGAGGCTCTACGCCGCATTGGAGAAGGTGCCGCGATGATCCGCACGAAAGGGGAACCAGGTACAGGTAATATCGTAGAAGCCGTACGTCATATGCGCAGTGTGATGCGCGACATTCGACGCCTGTCAGGTTTGGATCATGCCGAATTGATGACTGAAGCTAAACTCTTTGGCGCTCCCTATCATCTGGTAGAGCAAGTGGCTAAAACAGGTAAACTACCTGTGCCAAATTTCGCCGCCGGCGGAATTGCTACACCGGCAGATGCCGCTTTGATGATGCAGCTGGGGGCAGAAAGCGTTTTTGTAGGATCAGGCATCTTTAAATCTGAAGACCCGCAAGAACGTGCAAAAGCCATTGTAGCAGCCACCACATACTATCAAGATCCTGAAATGTTGGCCAAAATTTCCATGGGATTACTCAGCGCTATGCCAGGACTTGATATTCAGCAGATTAAGAAGGAAGACCTTTTAGCCCCTCGGGGATGGTAATGAAGCCGAAGGTGGTTGGGGTTTTAGCCTTGCAAGGTGCTTTTGCCAAGCATATCGAAATGTTGCACCATTTGCACGCAAAGACCATTGAAGTACGTAAGCCCGCAGATTTAGCTCAATGTGATGCTCTGATCATTCCTGGTGGCGAATCGACCACCATGATGAAGCAGATGAATTTCATTCAATTCCATGAGGCATTCCGACAGTTTGCTAAACACAAGCCTGTTTTTGGGACATGTGCTGGCTTGATATTGATGTCTCAAGAAATTTTAGGCGATCCGATGCAGCCTTTCGGCTTGCTCGACGTTTCCGTCGAACGCAATGCTTTTGGGCGGCAAGTGGAGTCGTTCCATATCACTCTCGCTGTTGATATGGGGCTTAGCAAGTCTCATCCGATAGATGCCATTTTCATTCGCGCTCCACGCATTCGCCGTGTTGGAGAAGGCGTGCAAGTGTTGTCTGTTTACGAGGAAGAACCGGTCATTGTGCAGCAAGGAATGCATCTTGGGGTGACCTTTCATCCAGAATTAACGCATGATGCGTCCATTCATGCCTATTTTCTTCGTCAGATACCAACTTAAGGCGCTAGGCGATCAATTTTCCATGCACCATTTTCTAACAGGTAGCGAAAGCGATCATGCAATCGATGGGAACCCCCTTGCCAAAATTCAAAACGGCAAGGATGAATCCGGAACCCTCCCCAAAAAGGGGGAAGAGGGATTTCTTGATCACTGTATTTCTGTTCAAAGTAGGTATAAGCCTCTTCTAATACGTGACGAGAGGCAACAACTTCACTTTGATGGGAAGCCCAAGTGCTGAGACGGCTGCCACGTGGGCGTGATGCGAAATAGTTGGCGGCTTCTTCTATGGGTGTTTTGGTCACCTCTCCTTCGATGAGGACTTGCCGTTCTAGCTCTTTCCAATAGAACGTTACGGCTGCATAAGGCATTACCTCTAATTGTTGTGCCTTGCGACTATGATAATTTGTGAAAAAGACTAGGCCTGTTTCGTCGAAACTCTTCATGAGTACTGTGCGGCAGGAAGGTTTGCCTGCGGCTGAAGCTGTTGCTAGGACCATGGCGTTGCATTCGGGGATTTTGGCTGTTAGTGCTGCATGGAACCAGCGCTCGAATTGCTCAAAAGGATCTAGGGCTAATTCATGGCGGCGTAGAGGGGTGTTGTGATAGTCTTGTCTTAAATCTTTGATATCCATGTAAGCACGTAGTTATAAATTTTTAATATAGTATCTTTTATTTAAAATTCTGCTAAAAAACAAGAAGAACATGAGGGCCATCACAAATTAGAGTACTATACTTTTTGAACGCGAAGATCGCGAAGCAAGCGAAGGCAACGCGAAGATTTTTCTTCTGTGGGTATGCTCTTACAAATTTATGGAGCTGAATTTGTACATATTCACGGGGTGTGTAGCTTGCCGCGGTAGCGGCCTAAGAGATTAGCCCCGGGTGGAGCGATTAGCGGAACCCGGGGTATTGAAAAAAAATACCAGCCCCGGTAGGGGCGTAAGAAAGCTTGTGGTATTGAGATTTTGTCCAAACGCTTTCTTACGCCCCTACCGGGGCTATATCGTTTCTTTAAGAACCCCGGGTTCCGCTAATCGCTCCACCCGGGGCTAATCTCTTAGGCCGCTACCCAGGATGGGCAAAAATCGTCAGCGCGCGGGCTTTGGCGTCTTTTTTGCCATCTTCAGAAAGTTATAAATCATTAACCAACACGTGGTTAGATGATTTATTACTTTCTGAATCTGACAAGAAATACGCTCAAATCCTGGCTGCTGCCAATTTTTGCCCATCCTGTACCGCGGCAGGCTGCAAATGCCCTGAACATGTACCTGAATTTCTTTCTTATTTAAATTAACAAGATTTTCAGCAAGGTTATTGATTAATTTCAAGGAGGGAATGGTTAAAGATGAGATCAGAAAATTTGTCTTAAGCATGCACATCAATTAATAAAAACTTTCTTCGCGTTTTCTTCGCTTACTTCGCGATCTTCGCGTTCAAAAAGTGTAGTACTCTAATTTGCGATGAGCCTATTTTTCTTGCTCTATGCTAAGTTTATGATGATTTCCTGTTAGCTTCTAATAGCAGATATTTTTTATTGACAGCAGCCGTTAAAATGAGCTATACAAAGAGGTACAAAATGTTTGCTCAATGCTGCTGAAGCAGTTTCCAAGGAGTCTTTCTACATGGCAAAACTCTCTCTTTCTGCTCTACCTCTTAAAGGAAAAAAAGTATTAATGCGCGTCGATTTCAATGTGCCTTTGGATGCCCAAGGTCATATTACCGACGATACCCGCATTTCAGCGACATTACCATCTCTTCGCTATGTCCTCGAACAGGGAGGCGCAATCGTTCTTATGAGCCATCTTGGGCGCCCCAAAGATAAACGTGTGCCAGAGATGTCTCTTAAGCCTTGTGCTGAACGCCTGTCGCAATTGCTAGATAAGCCCGTGACGATGGCACCCGATTGCATCGGCTCTGAGGTTGAAAGGATGGTGGCAACGCTGAAACCCGGCGACGTCCTCTTATTAGAAAACCTGCGCTTCCATCGCGGCGAAGAACATCCTGATGAAGACCAAAATTTTGTAAAACAGTTAGCAAAACTTGGGGACGTCTATGTCAATGATGCCTTCGGCACAGCCCATCGCGCACATGCATCGACAGCCGCAGTGGCAGGGTTTTTTCAAGGCAAATCTGCGGCCGGCTTTTTACTAGAGAAAGAGATTAAATTTTTAGGCGAAACGCTTGCCCACCCCAAACGCCCTTTCTGTGCGATCATTGGCGGATCTAAAATTTCCACGAAATGTGGTGTACTTGAAGCTTTGATGCAGAAGGCTGACGTTGTCATGATCGGCGGAGGGATGGCCTACACATTTCTAAAAGCTCAAGGGATTGCGATCGGCAATTCCATCCACGAAGACGATTTTCTCGATAAAGCCCGTGAACTGCTAGCGCTTAGCGGCAAAGGAAGAGGGCGTTTACTGCTGCCACGCGACATTGTCATCGCCGATAGCATTAAGGCAGGTGCGACCACACGTGTTGTCAATGTGCAAGCCGGCATTCCCGAGGGATATGAAGGTGTTGATATTGGGCCCAGCACCATCGAATATTTCGCCTCAGAACTGAAGCAAGCAGCCACTGTTTTATGGAACGGCCCGGTAGGAGTATTTGAGATCCCCACCTTCGCTACAGGCACCAACGCGATTGCTCATATCTTGGCACAACTCAAGGCTATCACGATTGTGGGCGGGGGAGATTCGATCGCAGCTGTGCAAGCTGCTGGGATGGCAGATAGGATGACGCATCTCTCAACAGGGGGAGGGGCTTCCTTAGAATACATTGAGCTGGGGACCTTACCAGGTATTGAGGCACTCTCTGCTGGCTAAATAAAAGCCTTGCTTTATTTTCGTTTAATGAGTATTATGTTAACAAATTTATATTTAAATGTTGTATAATGTAATGTTTAATGTATTATTTCAATCGCTAAGTGAAGATTTCTCGAAAAGAAAATTGCGCTAATTGTGTTTGTTGCGTATAACTATAAGCCCACGTGCTGATTAAGCATGAGCGAAGCTCGAAAATGTTCGAGATAACTGTTTCTTAAAAAGAATCACTTGTTTGAGGCCTATGTCAAACTTAAGAGCTCCATCTCTACGGTTTTTCTTCCAAGACTCCTCTCTGCTGTCTCGCTCTTTTTCTATTTACAATACTTTTGTCCCTGCACAGTGTAATTTTAAGGTATCACATGTCAGTGTCCCCGACCCTGCTGCCTAAATTTAGCCGCTGGCGGGCCGCTTTATGGCCAGTACATCGCTATGAGTTGCGCAAACTCGTGCCGATGCTGTTGATCTTCTTTCTTATTTCTTTCGATTATAACGTATTGCGTATCATGAAAGATACGTTGGTAGTGACTGCAAAGTCCTCAGGGGCCGAAGTCATCCCTTTCATCAAAGTGTGGGTGATGTTTCCTGGAGCGATACTCCTCACCTTCCTATTTACGCGTTTATCGAATCGACTGAAGCGAGAAACTGTTTTTTATGTGATGCTTTCCATCTTCTTAGGGTATTTCTTTCTCTTCATTACAGTCTTGTATCCTGCCCGGGAATTGTTGCACCCACACGCCACAGCTGACATGCTTGAAGTAATGCTGCCGGCGGGTTTTAAAGGGTTAGTTGCCATGTTTCGCAACTGGACTTTTACGACGTTTTATGTCATGGCCGAATTGTGGAGTAACATCATCTTAGCGATGTTGTTTTGGGGTTTTGCCAATCAGGTGACGCGGTTGGGGGAAGCAAAGCGTTTTTATGGCCTCTTTGGGATCGGAGCCAACTTATCGGGTGTGGCTGCAGGGGAGTCGTCCGTGTGGCTGACGAAAAAGCAGTTTAGTGAATATTTACCTTTTGGTGCTGATGCTTGGGAGCAGTCAATGGTGCTGCTTGTGGCATTGGTGTTAGTGGGTGGTTTAGCTGCCATGGCGCTCTTCCGTTGGTTCAACACTGCGGTGCTAACAGATAAACGCTTCTATGATGTCTCAAAAGAAGGAAAATCGCGCGATGATGTGCGTGGTAAACTGTCGATGCGCGAGAGTTTCAGTTATCTCTTACGTTCCCGCTATGTGCTCTGCATCGCCATTGTCGTGGTGGCGTATAATCTGGTTATCAATCTTGTAGAAGTGGTTTGGAAGCATGAATTGCGCGAACTTTATCCAAACCCTAGCGATTATAACTTATATATGAGCCATGTGACCAGTATTATTGGCATGTGCGCTACCTTGATGGCCTTATTTATCTCTGGCAACTCGATACGTAAGTTTGGATGGACGTTTACAGCTATGTTGACCCCAGCGATTTTGTTGATCACTAGCGTTGGCTTTTTTGCTTTCTTCTTTGCTAAAGAGGATTTGAGTACAATTGTGCTTCAACTTTTTGGCACATCGCCACTTGCTATTGTAGTTTTCTTTGGTACTGCGCAAAATGTGTTATGCCGTTCGGCCAAATACTCTGTTTTTGACGCAACTAAAGAAATGGCCTTTGTGCCTCTTAGTAGAGAAGATCAACTTAAAGGTAAGCCTGCTGTAGATGGCGTATGCTCACGTTTTGGCAAATCGGGAGGCTCTGTGATCCATCAGGCTTTATTGCTTTCATTTGCTACAATTACAGGCAGTGCACCTTATGTGGCAGGATTTTTACTTGCTGTAGTATGTGTGTGGATTGGAGCGGTGCGCCTACTAGGCAAACAGTTTAATGAGTTGACGAAGCCTTCGGCAGAAGCCGATGCTCAGACAGCACCTGCAAGCATACCGGAAGTGGCGGTTGCTTTTAACAAAGAGAAAGAAGTTACTGCATCTTCTTGATGAATAAAGATAGTGTCTTTGCCTGTTTATGTGTTCTTGGCAAAATTCACTATCTTTTTCTTTTTTGAATTGTTGTTATTAAGTTTTGTGAAGTTTTTATTGAATAAATAGTACTTATATTGTAAACTACTACTTTTACAAAGGCGTTTAGATGTCTCAACAAACTAATGTGGACTCTGAAAAGGCATTTGGTCTAATTCGTTCATACATATGGCCTGTGCATCGTCACGAAGCAAAAAAGCTTGTGCCGATGTTTTTGATGATCTTTTTAATCTGCTTCAACTACAGCATATTACGAAATATGAAAGACACTGTCGTAGTGACAGCTTCCGGAGCGGAAGTGATCCCTTTCATTAAAGTATGGGTCATGTTGCCGATGGCTATTGCTTTGACTGTGCTGTTCACTAAGCTTGCCAATCGATTTAGTCAAGAACGTGTTTTCTATATCATGACCAGCGGATTTTTAATCTGCTATGGGGTCTTTGCTTTTATCCTTTACCCTCTGCGCGATATCTTACATCCTCACGCCCTTGCCGATCAGTTAGAAGGTGTTTTGCCTTTGGGATTTAAGGGACTCGTTTCTATGTTCCGCAATTGGTCTTTCACTGGTTTCTATGTGATGTCGGAACTGTGGAGCAGCATCGTTCTAAACGTGCTTTTTTGGGGTTTTGCCAATGAAGTGACACGTATTCACGAGGCTCGTCGCTTTTATGGTGTTTTTGGTATTGGAGCCAATATTGCAGCGATTCTATCGGGGCAAGCTGCCATCCTATTTTCACAACCACCTTTTTCAAATCTATCGATTTTGCAAGGACGGGAAGCTTGGGAGCAGACACAAATTGTGTTGGTTTCGCTCGTGATTCTGTGTGGTTTAATCACCATGGGCTTATTTCGTTGGATCAACACGAACGTCTTAAATGATGCAAGCTTTGATGAATTCCACCATAACAAACGGGTGATGAAAGCCAAAGGTAAGCTGTCTTTCCGTGAGAGTTTCTCATATCTATCAAATTCGAAATATTTGATTTGCATTGCAGTATTGGTGGTATCAT
This sequence comes from Chlamydiota bacterium, assembly GCA_013286645.1. Lineage (GTDB taxonomy): Bacteria > Chlamydiota > Chlamydiia > Chlamydiales > Parachlamydiaceae > JABDFJ01. The sequence goes on from JABDFJ010000036.1 coordinate 10,800, forward strand.
ACAATTTAGTAATCAATCTGGTCGAAGTCGTTTGGAAGGACCAATTGCGCCAACTCTATCCAAACCCCGCAGATTTCAATAACTATATGAGTAATCTGACCTCATGTGTTGGCATTTTTGCGGCTCTGACAGCGCTTTTCATGGCCAAGCTTTTAGGTAAGTTTGGATGGACTAAAATCGCGCTGATCACACCAGTAACGATGTTGATTACTTGTGTAGGATTCTTTGCTTTTTACTTCTTCCGTGAATCTGATTTCGCTGGCATCATCATGGCCTTGACAGGGACGACCCCTTTGGTGATTGCTGTCTTCTTTGGTGGGGCTCAGAATTGTTTGAGTAAAGCTGCCAAGTATTCGGTCTTTGATGCTACTAAAGAAATTGCCTATATCCCATTAAGTCATGAAAGTAAGCTTAAAGGTAAGGCTGCGATTGATGGCGTGGGTTCGCGTTTGGGTAAATCTGGGGGCTCATTGGTACACCAAGGTCTGCTGATGATTTTCGCCACACTATCGGCGAGTGCGCCTTATGTCGCGGGGATATTATTGGCGGTGATTGCATTCTGGATCTTGGCTGCGCGGTCCCTTGGCTTGCAGTTCAGGGATCTGGTGGCTTCGCAGAATCAAACGTTTGAGGAAGCGCCAGCGGCAGAGCAGCCCAAAACGTCTGCTAGTGAACAACCGCTCGCCGTCTCATAGGTGATAAGCCTCACAGAGTGTGGTGGATCATGCCAGTGCCTGATACCGAGCTTTTGAACGTACCGGCATGTGTGCATTAAAGCCCGATTTTTTTCCTAACTTCTGCCAAAAACTGAATAACACGCAATCGCTCTAAAGAATAGATTGATTTTCAAGTAGTTACGTTTTTTCGTCATGCCAAAACCCGCACTAAATGGCAGAAGTCAGGAAATTCCGAATTTTGTGGTCTACAGAATGTGTGCATTATTGTCCGATTTATTTTTCAACGCAAAGGAAGGCAAAGATCGCAAAGGCGCAAAGAAAGGCATATCCTATGCAAAACGTTCTATAGCATAGACTACAGCACATTCAATGAAATTATAACCAAGAATCGTTCGATTTCAGAATTGACAGGGTCACACAGCGGTAGGTAGGTGCAAGGCGACAAAGGCGTCGTTGAAGTTTAGATGTATGAACCTTTACACCAATCCCAATGATTGTTATGCAAGCGATTCTGAGCCGAGCCACACACACAACAAACTAGTTCTTCACTGTTATATTGTGTGTGTGGCTCGGCTCAGAATCGCTTGCATAACAATCATTGGGTGGAGCTTCCAGCAGATTGCTGAGGCAATCTGCTGGAGATTTTTGCTGCCGCGATGGTGCTGCGCATGATAGTACACTCTTAGTACCCTTGTATCTATGCTGTAGTCTATGCTATAGAACGTTTTGTATAGGGTATGCCTTTCTTTGCGCCTTTGCGATCTTTGCCTTCCTTTGCGTTGAAAAATAAATCGGACAATAATGCACACATCCCTGTAGACTACAAAATTAGGAATTTCCTACCCACCATCCTGCCGCTCAAGCGATCATACGTATCTTGTTTTTCTTTTATAGATGCACCTCTACCCTACTTTTATCGGATTTGTTAGCTGCCTTCGATGCGCAGCTTTTTGCGCTCTAGATAGAGCTCGCCCAATGCCATCAAGCCCAACACGACAAAGGTGCTAAAGATGGCTGGGGGAATTGTGGCTCCAAGCGTTAATGCGAAAAGTACACTGAGTTGCAACGTGGTGGTCAATTTGCCGCACCAGATTGCGCGAAATTGATAATGCTCCCACGTCCCTCTATAGATTAGATAACAGCCGAAGATGATGATCGAAAAATCGCGACAAAGCATGGTCGCTGCTTCCCAAGCAGTCAAACGATTTTCAGAGAGCAGTGCCACCAGGGCAGTGATCACAAAGAACTTATCAGCCAAAGGATCTAAAAAGGTGCCGATGCGGCTGGTAAGCTTGTATTTTCTGGCGAGATATCCATCTAAACAATCAGTAATCATAGCCAATACGATGGCGAGCACTCGTATTGTTATATTCTCTTGTAGGAAGGCCAAGGCCAACGGAAATCGCAATAAAGTAATAATATTTGGGATTTTAAACATAGGCGTTTAGTGTTGGTGAATATTCATTGTAATAGTCATAAAAATGCATCTCAAAGGCCCCTTCTTTGGGCTTTATGGCACCAAAGCACAATGCCGCCAATCACTGCTCCGATGACAAGAAAGCCTAATACAAAGTGACTGTAGAGGTGAAAATAATGCTCAATCAGCGCGTAGTTTTCACCGAAATAAAAGCCGATAGAAAAAATAATTGACACCGAAAAGCAAGCCGCAAAGGCATCACGAAGCATGAAAATAGGAAAGGGCATTTTTCCAAGTCCTGCAGTAAGAAATAGTGCATTCCGCACACCACCAGGGCAAAAGCGCCCTACTATAAAGGTGAAAACACCAAACTTTTCGTAGTAGTGATGTAGTTTTTTAATTCTTTGTGGAGTGACAATATATTTGAACAGACGGAAATCGTATAATTTAGGTCCAAAATAACGCCCAATCCAATAAGTTTCCCAAGCAGCGCAGATGCTGCCGGCATATAGCCAGCATAGGATGTAAATGGCTTCATGAGGCAAGCAGGTACTAGCCAGAGCTCCCCCTGTGATTAGAAGAAGATCTTCACTAATAGGAAGATTCAGCCCCGATAGCAAAAACAATGCAAAGATGATGATGGGGGCTAAATGGGCATTGGAGCAGGCAAAATGTAAGATATCTTCCATCTATAGTTTTTCCGTCATGGAATGTTGGTTAGGGCCGGCTCATGTTTATCTAAAATGGCAATGTGTTGTGTAGGCATGGCTAGTTGTGCTCCGTGCATTTCAACGACATCGACAATCTTCAACAATACATCTTCTTTGATTTTTAAAAATCCTTCGGTACTAGTTGTTTGGGTGTACACATTGATGAGAATTTCTAATGAGGAGGATCCAAAGGACGTGAAGCGCGCAATGATTGGTTGCTGGTGATCTAGATCTGGATGGACCTGCAACATTTCCTTAAGTCCAACTACAACACTTTTTATTTTGGAGACATCCTCACAACGGATGCTGATTGTTTCTTTAATTTGGCGATGGCTCATGCGTGAGGGTGTGATGACGATCAGTTTAGAGAAGATGGAATTAGGAATGTAAATAGGACGCTTGTCTAGTGAACGAATGCGTGTCATGTACCAGCCAATATCTTCCACATAACCTTCAATGTTGTGGTCGGGAATAAGGATCCAATCGCCAATAGTAAAAGGCTGCGTGAGGTAGATCATGAACCCACCAAAGAAGTTGGCGATGAGCTCTTGTGAGGCAAAGGCCAGAGCTAAGCCACCAACACCTCCAAAGGCGATGATGGTGTTAACACTACGATTGGTGATTTCCATCATCATTAGAATCGAAAAGAAGATGATCGTTACAGTGCCAATTTTATCCAAAGCACCGATCTTCCCTGGATCGATGGTTATTTCTTTGGTTTTGCTTTTAGCATGCATGTAGGAGACCACAAAAGACTTCCAACGCATGAGAAACCAGCAAAAGGTGCACAAAGCACCCACAGCGATCAGGGTATGTCGATTATCGACAGGCAGATTGACGAAGATACGAGAGGCAATCAAATCTAAGATCTGAATAGATGCAAAAAACCAAACGAAATAGCTTAAAGGAGTGTAAATGGCTTTAACGAAGCAAATTTTCCATATTTTCTTTTGGCTTTCGAGGCGCTGATGAAGGCGTTTGAGCACCCATTTAGCTAAGAAATTAAAAACAAAGACGAAAATAGTGATCGAAATTGTTTCGCTCACCCAGCCATACACGCCATCTAAAGCAGCTATGGCGAAGGCGCAGCAGTCTTCGAAATTATTAAGCATCATCTTCGTTTATCCTCTGGTGGTTTCAAATAGGAACCTCTTGTAAGGTCTTGCAATCGCCCAGATCCCATGCTTTCTTTAGGGCGTCCATCTTTTTATTTGAGATGCCACCTAAAAATTCAATACTCTTGAGGAAGCGCGCGCGCGTCCTATCCTTTCCAAGAATACCCACCGAATCAAAAAGTGGAGGGCCTTGTAGTTTGCCCATGATGGCTCCAAAAAGCAGCGGCATCATCACTTTTTTGTGGTTAACGCCGAAAGCTTCAGCCACCTTACGTGAGGCATGGTTAAGGGCCTCACTTCCCCAATTTTCTTGTTCATCCAAGCTCCAAATAATCGCTTGCAGAATTTGGGCTTGCGTTTCCGAGAAGACATCTTTATTGGCGAACAAATGGGGTGTGTATTTCAAATGATTGATGAAGAAGAAATCGCATAAATCAATGAAATCGCCAAAAGTCTTAATGCGCGAATGACATAAAGGCATTAGTTTACGCATAAACTCTTCGTTAAATGTCCACTCTTGAATGCGTTGCCATAGTTTGTCGACAGGGATGTTTTTGATGAGATATTGTTGGTTAATCCATTCAAGCTTTTGCACATCGAAGACAGCGCCCGAAACGCCTATGCGCTTAGCATCAAATTCTTGGAAGATGTCGCTTAGAGAATAGACTTCGCGATCGCCTTTCATGCTGTAGCCCATCAAAGTCAAGAAATTCAAAAAGGCTTCAGGCAAAAAGCCGCTATCGCGATAGTAGAAAATTGAAGTAGGATTTTTGCGCTTGGAGAGTTTCTTACCATCTTTCCCAAGGAGCAAAGGCATATGCATAAAGACGGGAGGCTTCCAGCCAAAAGCTTCATATAAGTAAACGTGTTTTGGTGTGGAGCTCATCCATTCATCACCCCGAATGACATGCGTGATTTCCATGAGATGGTCATCCACCACATTGGCGAGGTGGTAGGTGGGAAAGCCGTCCGATTTCAGCAATACCTGGTCATCGACATCGGCCCAAGGGTTCGTGATTCTGCCTTTGATTTCATCTTCATAGACACATTCGCCAGTAAGTGGCATTTTTAGGCGCACAACAAACGGTATGCCCGCAGCTTCTTTCTCTTGGATTTCAGCCGCGCTCAGATTGCGACAACGTCGGTCGTAGCCTTGGCGTCCGCCTTGTTTAGCTAATACTTGGCGCATTTCTTCGAGGTCTTGGGAGGTACAAAAACACTTGTAGGCTTTGCCAGCATCAAGCAGATCTTGGCAGTGCTTTTTGTAGAGATCAAAGCGCTCCGATTGGCGGTATGGACCATAAGGTCCGCCAATATCTGGTCCTTCATCCCACTGGATACCGCACCAAGAGAGAGCTGCATAAATATTATGTTCGTATTCAGGGCGGCTGCGTGAGCGGTCGGTGTCTTCAATGCGCAGAATAAATTTACCATCATGGTGACGTGCGAAGATTAAATTGAAAAGAGCCATGTAAGCTGTGCCTACATGTGGATCTCCGGTGGGCGATGGAGCGATGCGAACGCGAACTGTCATAGATATTAGTTCCTTATTTTGTAAACTCTTAAGAAAGCATTTTAAACGATTTGCACAAAAGAGCCAAGTAAAGAAACGGATACTTATCAATTTCTGTAAATAAATTTTTTCATCTGCTTTCATTGAACGCGAAGGTCGCGAAGCAAGCGAAGAAAACGCGAAGATTTTTTTTTGTTGTAAAAACTTATTTGTAATATCAAGATTGAATTTTTATTAAATATAAAGAGGATTTTCGCGCAGCTGAAAATGCCAACTTTTGAGTCACGTGCGATATACATCGTAAACTCGGGTTCAGGTATCTTGAGCAAACACTTCCAATAAATAAAAAATCTTCGCGTTGTCTTCGCTTGCTTCGCGACCTTCGCTTTCTGGGTAGATTTTGCGAAAAATATTTCACGGGAACTGCTAGAGCAGATACTTACAACTTGGCGTTTACCGATTTATTTTGTGGGGGGGGATTCCAGTGGATTCCTTGCAAGTAGAGCAAGTCGCGCATGATATTATAAGTTTCATTGAGCTGCAGATCACACATCGCGTTCTGCTCAGCCTCTTCATCTTCAACATCACTATCTTGGTTTTTCTTCAGATCTTCGAGGAATTTCTGGTAGTGTTTGTTATTCTTAATGCGCTCATCTGAATTGCTTTTGAGAATAGACAAATAGGGATGATAAATATCTAGGCGTTTTTGCAGATTGAATTTATAGAGCTTCTTGATTTGCTCTCTTTGTAAAAATGGAATGTCTGCCAAATCATCATCATAGTTTGGTTTGATACTATCATTTTCAAGTGGGTATTTGTTGAACTTTTCACCAATTTCAGCCTCGCTAATTGCTCCAGGCACCACAATGTCGGAAAGCACTCCAGTAAGCTGAGGTGTTTTGCCTGAAACGGTGTAATAACGTCCGCGTGTGACTTTATATTCTCCCTCTGGATTTACTACCTCAGTCTTTGTCGTGGCATTGAGGGTAAACGTTTGGAATGAACCTTTACCAAAGGAGTGGTCGTCTCCTACAATGATTGCCCGCCCATAGTCTTGCAGGGTTTGAGCGACGATTTCTGAAGCGGAGGCACTGAGGCGATTAATGAGGACGATGAGTGGGCCATCCCATGTCATTTTATCATCTAAATCACGCAGATGTTGGATTTGACCGTTCTCATCCATAATGGATACAACGGTGCCCTTAGTAATGAATAGACCTGTGACACCCACAGCTTGGGCTAAAATCCCGCCAGAGTTGTATCTTAAATCTAAAATAATCCCAATCACGTTATGTTCTGCTTTCAGCTTATTGATCGCTTCTGCTAAGTCGTTAGCAGAGGAGCTGTCGTGGTCTTGATAAAATGAGTAGAGCTTGAGCCGCGCGATCACGCCATTGCCAAAAGCTTCGTATGAGATATCATAACGGGTTTCTTTGAGAACCACCTCAGCGCGTTTAAGATGAATGTCGAGTTTTTCTTCTTTTTTGTTGTCCCCTTCACCTGTTTCTCTGATTACTGTCAAAGTGACAGGCGTGTTTTCTTCCCCACGGATGAGTTTTACTGCTTCAACGACATCCATGCCGACAACGGGTTCTCCATTGACAGCGATGATGCGGTCTTTAAGTTTTATTTCTTTATTAGCCGCTGCAGGACCCCCTTCGACAATTTTGATAATGGTGAAACCGTTTAAATCATCTCGTAATTGGGCGCCGATGCCAAAAAGACGTTGCTGCACATTAATCATAAACTGTGAGGCTTCATCAGGTGTTAGGTAATTTGTATGGGCATCTAAGGCAGCAGCTGTGGCTTTAAGGACATTGCTAAGGATAAGTCGTTGCTTTTGTGTGGGGTCTGAATTGAGAATTTCTTCCTCATATTTAGCTTGGCGTTTAGCCATGCGTTGTAACGACTTTTCTTTAGTTTCTTCGTTGAGTTTTGACGCGGTGCCAATTTGCAAAGCTTTGAGTCTGATTAAGCGCTGAAGCAATTCTTGTTCATTAGCGACCCATTTCATATCTTTAAATTCTTTCGCTTTGACATCTTTAGGTAAATTGGAGAGGTCGATTTTCTTTTCGAGATCATTGCGTCGGTGAATGGCGTGCACCATGGTGTTATGAATTTCTTCGAACGTATGGAAGTCGCTTTGGTTGTACTGTTGGATGATATTGTTGAGGAGTTCAGCCGAAGGTTCTAACCACTGATGAATATCGGGCTCGATGAAATAGGTTTTTGTAGGGTCGAGTTCTTCTAAATAATTTTGTAAAACACGTTTGACGAGCTCTGGAGTCAACGTTTTGTGGCTCGCATGCGCTTTCATGATTTCATTGACTTTTGCTGTTGTGCTCTTTGGATTAAGCTCGGGAAGCGCCCCTTCAGCTGCTAAGGACCCAAAAATAAGAGTCAAGAAGATGGATAAGAGACAAAAAGGAGAAGTTTTTCGATGCATAAGATTCCTTGCAAAAAAGCACGCGAGCTTGTTGAAACCAAAACACCGCATTATAGGAAGCAAGGGGGTTTTGTGCTACGAAAATTGTCAGAGATTTTAGAGTATTAATGTTATATGATTAAAAAATTAACATTTTGTAAAGAAAAGCTTGATTTCAATTCTTTTTTATGTAAAATAGATACTTCGATCAAGTGGATTTTGCTGGATTTGCGTTCAGAACCTATTTAAAAAAGGGGATGCCGAGTTCGCAACTGTTTGATTTATTGATATGTTAGTAGTAATTTAGTTATAAATAAAATAAGGAGGCGTTATGCCAAAAGGTAAAAATAATCAAGTAGTGATTCCAGAGAATAAGCTGGTATCTATCACAGAAGCTGCCAAGTTGAACAAAGTCACAAGGCAAGCTATTTATGTAGCAATTAAATTGAATAAACTAAAAGCAAGCAAAGAGACCACACGTTGGACCATCCACCTTGATGATCTCGAATCTTATCGCAATCAAAAGTATTCGCGTGCAAAATCTGTATTCGATGGCGAGCTACTATTTGACAACGCCAAAGGTTTCCATTCAGTAGGTCAAGTGGCTGACATGTTGAAAGTGCCAGCACAAAAAATCTACTATGCAACGCGTATTGGCCAACTCAAAGCACAACGCAAAGGCGCTGCTTGGGTCATCCATAATGAAGATGTCAAAGAATATGCTGAAAAGCATCTAAGCAAGAAAGCTAGCAAAGCTAAAGCGAGCTAATTGTCCTCTTCATGCCACACAGATCTAAACCGCGACTTGTCAACAAGTGCGCGGTCTGTGGCGGCAAAATCGAACCGTGGGTAATGCCCACGGATCATTTTTTCATCTCACATTTCTCATCTACACTCATTTTTTTCCTGAAATCATGCCAACGCAAATGGACATGGACGAATTGGACTAACTGGACGTCCTGGACGAACTGGACGTTATTGGACTGAGCTTGTCCAGTTAGTCCAGTTCGTCCAGTTCGTCCAGTTCGTCCAATTCGTCCATGTCCAATGGACTTTTTAGATGCCAAAAAAAAAGCCAGGCTGCCAAAAGAGCGGCCCTTACAGGGCTCTTTGGCAGCCTGGCGTGGTATGATTCACGGTCTGTCAGCAAATAGCTGCCATTACTCCGCGAGGGCTAACTCAGTTTGGCTGGCTTCTTTGTTGAACAATTTGTGCGCCACATAATGACATGCCTCAGTAGAGAGTTGGTACCCTTTTTTGCAGTAATGGACCGTGCCTTCGATACCTACTTTACCGACATGCACTGTGCCTTCATAGCCGGCTTTGCAAAACTGTGCTGTACTTTCCAAGCCGCTGCGCACCTTGTCTTGATGGCGATAGGCTGCATAGGCAATCCCAGCCACACCTACTAAACTGGCTCCAATGAGCGCGGCTTGAGTGGGGAATTCAAAGTTTATGCTTTCCATCTTGGTGACGATTTCTTCCACTTTGCCAGAGATTGTTTTATAGGCTGCAGCTGCAGGATCGACAGCATCTTTTGGTTTTTCCGGCCAGATGGAATAGAGGGCAGAAGCTGCTTGCTCTAAGCCACTGGCAGCTTTTTCACCTTCGGCCACGACCTCTTTTTTGGCGATGACGACATCTGCAACCACTTCAGCTCCAGCTCTTAAGATGTTTTTGCCCACAATCGCCGCGCCATAGGCTAAGTCTTTGGCATGAGGTTCAACTTCGCGCCCAATGGCTTTAAAAACAGGCACAGCTACATTTTTGATGGGGGGAACGATTGTATTAACAGTTTGTTTGATTGCTTGATCGATATCTCCTGTCTTGATGTACTGATACGTGCCTGTACCACTCACAGCTAAACCTGCACTAGCAATCTTGTTGTTAGCAACAAATTTGAGTGTGCCCCATAAGGAGCTGACTAGGGTGGTGGTGGTGTCCTTTCCAACCGTAAGGACGTTTTTTGTCAAACTTAAAGCTTTAGCACAGTTGGAAAGTACCACTGGTGGCTTTGTTGGTGGCGTTGCTGGGTGCTGTACCCAGGTTTTTAGCGCGGCTGTGCCTGCTGCGAGGAGTGCCGCTAGTTGGGTGTAAACCTGATCTAATGGTGGATTTACTGGAGGTGTCATAGTATTTGATCCTAGGTTTTAGCTTTTTTAGGTGGGGTTAATTCTTTGCAAACCTCACGTGAGAGGTCGGAGCCTAGGCTAAAAGCCCAAGTAGCAGGAACCGCCAGTCCTAACTGGTAGCCGCCCACATGTATGCTTTCAGCGGCTTTGAGGGCTGCAAGCGCTTTGATCCCGATTTCTTCAGCCAGCATCCACAATTTAGTGGTGATGCCTTCTTTGCCAAAAGTTGTGGCGCGTGCGCCGAGTCCGAATGTCCCGCAATCGCCTTGATAGTACCCCTTGTAGAGACCAAAGGCAGCTCCAGCAACTAATCCTGGGACATAAGCTTCAGGGTAGCGCAGCGCTAAGCCATAGTGCAAGACGAGTTCGGTGCAGAGATAGATCGAGCGGCCAGGAATATGACCTGATTTTTTTTCGTCCTTTTTCTCGCTAGCATAGTTGTTAATATGATTGTTGATTTGTACGGGATAATCTTTGGGTGCTCCCGTTTTTTCGGTAGACGACATAAATTGTTTATCCTTTCGTTGATGTTTATATAATCTGGAAATATAAGTCTTTCAGATTAATATTGTATTAAAATATTGTGAGCTTAGCGTTAATTAGTTGTGGTTTTTGATGTTGTGTTTTAATTGTCGATATTAACCTTGTTGAATAATCTAATATACAGCTTGGCTCAATTTTCTTGAAGCATATTCCTAGTTTTGTCGCGTATTTTCTTCATCTTTTATTGTCCATTCCGTATTCTATACCGAATGTGATCCCCTTAACCCTAGTAGAATATGTATGATGTCTGATACTGCCGTTGCTGTAAAAATTGCCCCCAATTCCAAAGAGTCAGAGATGATGGTATTGGGCTGCATGTTGACAAGTGTGAATGGACTTAACATTGCGGCTGACGCGCTCGATGATGCTGATTTCTATTATACGGAACACAAAATCATCTTTCAGGTACTAAAGACAGCCTACAAGCAAGACAAACCCGCCGATGTGCATCTGATCTGTGAGGAGCTCAAGCGGCAAGACAGGTTGAAATCTGTGGGTGGTGCCGGCTATGTGACTACATTAGCGCAATATGCAGGGACTTCGGCTTATGTGGAAGAATATGTAGCTATTGTTCGCGACAAAGCAGTCTTGCGCAGCATGATCCATGCAGCTCAGCTCGTAGAGAAAAAAGCGCTCACCGAGCCAGAAAGCGTGGCCGACACTTTGGATGAAGCGCAACAGCTTTTCTTTCAAATCAGCCAAGCCGCCCACCCAGCGCATGGCAAGCTGATCAGTGAGATCTTATCTGGTGTAAAGGCCGAATCGTCAATCCCTTTCTTAAAAGAATTGCAAGAGCGGCAGGAGAGTTATCAGCTGAAAGGTCCTGAGGATTCTGGAATTACAGGTCTATCCTCTCATTTTAAAGACCTAGATAAGATGATCAACGGCTTGAATAATTCTAACTTGATGATTTTGGCTGCTCGTCCGGCCATGGGAAAAACGGCTTTTGCCCTCAATGTGGCCGAAAATGTGTGTTTTAAAGGCAATATCCCTGTAGGCATCTTTTCGCTGGAAATGAGCGCAGAACAGCTTGTGCATCGAATTATCTGTTCCCAGGCCGAAGTGGAGTCAGATAAAATCAAAACCGGTGCTTTGAATGGCATCGAATATCAGCGCATTGTCGCTGCCGTAAACGAGATGCAAAATCACGTGATGATCATCGATGATCAGCCCGGTTTAAAAGTCACTGACCTACGGGCACGTGCGCGCCGTATGAAAGAGAGCTACGGGATTGGTTTTTTAGTGATCGACTACCTACAGCTGATTACAGGATCTAGCGCCCGTTCCCAAGACAACCGTCAAGGCGAAATTGCGGAAATTTCACGCATGTTAAAAAATTTGGCGCGCGAGCTAAACATTCCGGTTTTGTGCTTATCGCAGCTATCGCGTAAGGTCGAAGAGAGGCAAGGGCATCGTCCGATGATGAGCGATTTGCGAGAAAGCGGCAGCATTGAGCAGGATAGTGACTTGGTCATGTTTATGCTGCGGCGTGAGTATTATGATCCCATGGATAAACCGGGCATGGCAGAGCTTATCATTGCTAAAAACCGCCATGGTGGCATTGGCAGTGTGAATTTGACCTATCGCAAAGAAATCGTACAGTTTGCTAACTACACTCCCATCAAATATGAAGGGGGACCATCACATATGGATAGCGAAACAGAACATGCTTTTAGTCACTTTACCCCGTAGAAATTGGGGTCTGGCCTGCGATTTGCCTCCCAATGGGGGTCAGGCCTGTGATTTGTGATTTGACTTCCTCCCAATGGGGGTCAGGCCTGTGATTTGTGATTTGACTTCCTCTCATGTTGCTAAGAATGTCAAATCGCAAATCGCAGGCCTGACCCTCATTGGGAGGCAAATCGCAAATCGCAGGCCTGACCCCCATTGGGAGGCAAATCGCAAATCGCAGGCCAGACCCCGATTTGACCCAATTGTAACTCTTGAGATCTTATGTTGATTAGACGCGCAAATGCAGAAGATGCCAAACAAGCTTATCCTTTATATCAGGCGTTGATTGGACGCGATCAACTGCGAGTTTTTTATAATCCCGAAGATTTTCAATACTTGATTCAATGTCCTAATTGTTATTTCTTAGTGGCTTTAGATGAGAATGAGCAAGTGATAGGGTTCTTACAGGCCTTCGATAACGTGATTTGGGGTTATATCGATGTCTTCTATGTGAAGCCTGAATATCGCCATCATAAGATTGGAATTGGACTACTTAACGCTTTGTTACAAGTAAAAAATGAGCGTTGGCGGGCGATAGAGCTGTGCTACGATCCTGAGGATAGCTATTTTGCCAGCTGGTTAGCGGCGCAAGGATATGCCCCATTGACGGCAGATGCCAAGCCCTTGCGATGGGTATCTAAGATATGTGAAAGCATAATACAATGAGACTTAAGGTTTGATGCATGATAAATTATGGTAGCCTCATTCGAGGCGTTTTATTAGTTGCTGGCACTTCGATTGGTGGAGGGATGCTTGCTTTGCCGGTTTTGACCAGTCAAGCTGGCTTCTTTCCGTCCCTATGCCTCTATTTAGCCTGTTGGCTGTTCATGGCTTGCACTGGGCTGCTCTTTTTAGAAATTTCCTTTTGGATGAAAGGCCCTGCCAATATTGTGACGATGGCCCAACGCACTTTTGGATTAGGGGGGAAGGTTGTGGCTTGGGGACTCTACCTCTTTCTGTTCTATTGTTTGACGCTAGCTTATATCGTGGGTGCTGGTGATTTAATTGTCGAAGCTCTTAGTCGCTCTATCACTATTTCTGCATGGCAAGGACAGTTGTTATTTTTGGCGCTATTTGGTCCATTTGTCTATGTCGGTACGCGCATTGTAGGGCGGTTGAATATATTCCTGATGCTTGGTTTAGGAGGGTCTTATTTGGCGTTTGTGTATTTAGGCTATAGCTATGTTGATACGCAGTTGTTGACGCGGGCCAATTGGTCGTATGCCTGGACAGCTTTGCCGATCACTTTCACAGCCTTTGCTTATCAAGGGATTATCCCTACATTAGTGGAATATATGCATTATGATGTCCGTCAGACGCGGCTGGTGATCATGATCGGTAGTTTTTTACCCTTTATCACCTATGCCATTTGGCAATGGCTGATTTTAGGTATTGTACCAGCAGAAGGTCCAGGAAGTCTGCATGAGGCTCTGGTGCATGGACAGAATGCAGTGCAGCCCTTGAAGAGTATTTTAGCGGTCCCTGGCGTGTATATCGTGGGACAATACTTTGCTTTCTTTGCATTAGTGACCTCGTTTTTTGGTGTCACATTAGGGCTGATGGATTTCTTAGTCGATGGCCTGCAGCTTAAGAAAACTTCCCTAAACAAATTTTGGCTATGTTTAGTGATTTTTTTACCTCCCTTGTTGTTTGCCTTGGTACATCCCCATGTGTTTTTGTCGGCTTTGGATTATGCTGGGGGCTTCGGCTGTGCCTTGTTGCTAGGTTTGTTGCCGGTATTGATGGTGTGGGTGGGACGTTACCACCTAGGTTTGGAAGGTCCTTATCGCGTGGCTGGAGGGCGTTGGTTGCTATGTCTTTTATTAGCCTTTGTAGCGCTTGAATTGTACTGCGAAATTATTTTGAAAGCCTAAAATAAAACGACCAGCAGTTCCCGCTAAAAAACCCGTGCCCTGGCCCGTGCCCTTGCCCGAAAATATGGGACTTTACGAAAAAAATGTTGCTAAAGTAATTGCTTTTCTTTGAGAAAGTTGATTAGCGGGAATCGCTATAAAACGACCTAAAGGACAATGTCGTTTTGTCCTTTAGGTCCTTTACCGAGCAACGATCAATTATTGTTGGTAGTACTGATAGTAACCATTGTAGTACGGATCGGTATATGGATATGTAGTCACTGGGTAGGTATCATAATATCCATAACCTGGTCCCCAAGCAGCATCGCCAAAGCCAACTCCATAATA
>JABDFJ010000037.1 GCA_013286645.1 Chlamydiota bacterium
GCAACCACACCCAAATGCCCAGGCAAACAATCTCAAAAAGGCTGTAGCCGGAGGGATTGTATGCGCCTTGGGGATTGCATGCGTCGTGGGTGCGCTTGCTTTACCGCTATTAATCCACAATAAACCCGTAGATTCCTATGCTAAATCTGCTTTTAATGCTTCTCGTTCATCTAGTAGTGTTGAGGGCTCTTGCGAAACGTTGGTAAGTCTTATGAATAGCATTATAAATAGCAACGTTTCTTTTCCTACGAATGCTAGATGCCAATGGTCTTACGGATGTAATGATGGTAAGGTTACGGGCTCTTTTCTGGATTGGAAAAATATAGATAAAAAAGATTCTAAAGATAGGTTGAAACTTGCCCACCTTCAATCCGACTTTAGCACATACGCTTCAACGGTTTGTGGAATAAAATGGCCAGCAAAAATGCCGTCTAAAGTTGAAGGCTCTTGTGAAACGTTGGCAAGTATTTTGAATAGCCACGTTTCTTTTCCTCCGAATGCTAGATGCCAATGGTCTTACGGATGTAATGATAGTAAGGTTACAGGCTCTTTTCTGGATTGGAAAAATATAGATAAAAAAGATTCTAAAGACTGGTTGAAGCTTGCCCATCTTCAATCCGACTTTAGCAAATACGCTTCAACAGCTTGTCAATTAGAAATGCCAGCAAAAATGAAGTCAAATTGAAAATGAATGGATAGAATTAGAATTCATTTTTCATGGACGGCATGGACGGAGTGGATGATAAAGCTATGTGATCTCTATTCGTGTGTACAAAATACGTACACATGATATAATTTAAGACAAAGAGGGTGCTATGAAACAAGATCGCATTGAGTTAAGAGCAAGTCAAAAAGAACGAGAGCGACTCTTAGAAGCAGCTATGTTCACAGGAGTGACTCTTTCTGGCTTTCTTCGCCAGGCGGCACTTGAAAAATCAGATTGCATATTGAAAAATAGGGATGCGATCGCTCTCTCTGATAGGGATAGAGATCTATTTCTTGAGGCTTTGGAAAATCCTCCAAAGCCAAACACTCGCTTACAAAAAGCCTTTAGATCGTATCAAAAGCGAAAGAGGGAGGTTAGTACTTCCAGTTCTTCTGTCAGGAGTTCAAAACCTGGCATAAAGAAAACGCAACCCGTTGTGCATAAGGTTCGGTGAGTGGTGCTCGAGACAATTTCCATCACAAAACTCACAGAAAAGCAAAGGCGAAGTTTTTCTTGTGGGGTTGTTGCTCTCGATGATTACTTCAAGCAATTTTCTAAGGGTAATCACGTAAAAAACATTGGAAAGACTTTTGTATTGCTAGAAGATGATCATAAAACTGTCATCGGCTACTATACTATCAGTATGGGAAGCGTCGATTTTCTGTCGCTGCCACCAGAGTTGCGTACGCGACTTCCAAAATACCCTATTCCCATCGCTCGTATTGCTAGGCTAGCTGTCGATATCAAAAGTCAAGGTCTGGGATGGGGAGAGTTCCTGCTTGTTGATGCTTTACAGCGTATCCGTCAGGCAGTGTCATTAGTTGCGGCTTTCATGGTGATAGTAGATGCCAAAGATGAAAAAGCAAAATCTTTTTACACGCGATTTGGATTTACGCCTTTCGCCGACAATGAGCTCTGTTTGTTTCTGCCAATAGATTCTATCCCAAATTTTTGAACCGTGGAATTTAATAATAGTTTCAATAATATTGGTTCATCTGGTTTTGTAGGACTTAGTCCAAGATCGCTTTGCTTTTTCCCCTGCCGGGGAATAAGCAAAGCTCCCTTTAGCAGAGTCCTACAAAACTGGATGAACCAAAAACATATCCTGTTATTCTTTTTCTAGCATCTTTGCTCTGGGATGGGCTTGGTTATAGACTTTTTGCTTCAGCTGCGTCGACACTTGTGTGTAGATGGTGGTGGTTGCTAGCGAGCTATGCCCCAAGAGCGTTTGAATGGTTTTAAGATCCATCCCATTTTCCAACCAATGCGTAGCGATGGTGTGGCGGATAGTGTGGGGCGTGATGCGCCCTGCCAAGCCGCTTTGCTTGAAATAAGCTTCAAAATTTCTATCCACAGAGCGGGCCGAAAGCCTTTTACCCAACTTATTTAAGAAGATAGCCTCAGGATCCACTTCGGCTTGGTGTCCATCAGTGTCGCTATAGCGCTCAGCATGCGATAAATAGGCGTTTATCCATTGGGCCGCATTGGGAGTGATGGGCACGATGCGTTCTTTTTTGCCTTTGCCTTTGAGTTTGATCAGTAATGAGTTGGAGTCGAAGTCTTGTCGATTGAGGGCCACAAGTTCGCTAATGCGCAATCCGGAACTATAAAACAATTCCATGATGGTGCGATCCCTGAATCCCAGCAATGTCGATATATCAGGCATTTCAAACAACTGCTTGATTTGCTCATAGGACAACGATGAGGGGATTTTTTTATCAATTTGTGGCGTATCGAGCAGTTCAGTTGGATTTGTGGGGATCAGCTTTTGTTCGAAGGCGTATTTAAAGAAAGAGCGCAGGGTTGATAGACGCCGCACGATTGTCTTTTTATTGCGCTGTGCGGCATGCAGATGGGCTAAGAAATTGCGGATTGTTTTGCGATCGATTTGGGCTAAGGTCTCGCTGGATGTTTTTGGTAGGTTGTTATTAGTGTAAACTTCTTCTTTGAGATAGGTTTGCAGATGATTTAGATCGATGGTGTAGTTTCTTAGTGTATGTACGGATGCATTTTTGATGACTTTGAGGTATTCGATAAATTGCTGGATGGTATCGTCAAACATATTGGGTTACTTGTGAAAAGGGAACGTCTTGAAATCATCGGCCGCATGCACGTTTGAAAACACAGTTCTAGCTTCATTTTCAAAGTCTTCAATATTTTGATAGCGTGCTGAAAAGTGGGTGAGAATAAGTTGTTGCACGTTGGCTTGCTTAGCGATGGTGCCGGCTTGCTTCGCTGTTAAGTGGTAGTGATCGTAGGCCAGATCTCTGTGCTCTTCAAGATAGGTGCTTTCACACAGCATGATTTTGGCGTCTTTGGCGATATCGATGGCATTTTGACAATAACGCGTGTCGATGACCACGGCAATGCTGTCCCCTTGCCGAATCCAGCTCACATCATCGAGGGTGATGCGCTCGCCTTGAATATTGATCTCGCCTTTCTCGATGAGTTCCCGCACAAGCAGTCCACGAATGCCGCGGGCATTAAGCGCTTGTTGATCGAATTTGCGTTGGCTTGGTTCTGTGACTCTCCAGCCGATATTGTCGACGCCATGTTCTAAAAATGTGGCTTCGATACGGAATTTGCCATCATCTTCTACAAGGCCAGCTTGAGAGACAGGATGTTCGACCACATGGATGGTCTCGTGATAGATCGTGCCATAGCGTAAGCGGTCGAAATATTTTTTGCCGCTGGCGGGGTAGTAGCAATGGATGGGGTGGGTGACTTTATCTAGATTCAAGCGCATGAGGAAGGAGCCTAGGCCCAGACAGTGGTCGCCATGGAAGTGGGAGATGAAAATGCGCGTGACAACTGTTGGAGTGACATTGGCAAAGATAAATTGACGCTGCGTGCCTTCACCTGGATCGAAGAGTAGTCCCTCGTCATTCCAGCGGAAGAGGTAAGCCCCATGGTTGCGGAAACGCGTGGGTTGTTGGCTTGAGCAGCCTAGGATGGTCAGATCTCGTACGCTCATGAGTGGCTCCTATGTCTTCCAAGAAAAAAATGAAAGGCGACCCAAAAGCGCGCCAAAAGCAGCTCCTGCTAAATGGGCACTATTGGCGATGCCTGGGGAGATCGACATCTCGTGGTTGATTTCTAGGTAGAACGATACGATTTGGATCGCTAACATAGTAAAAATAAAAAACATCATAAAATTGATGGTTGCCTTTTGCAGCGGATACCCTTCCCAAGGGGCGATTTTTTGTCTCACCCAGATGAAGGTTAGTAATCCACAGACGATGCCTGAAAAGCCAATGAAGTTAGGTCCGCTGAACAAATATTGGCAGGTATTGGAAAAGATTCCCACAAATAGTGCTAGCAGGATATAGCGACGGGAACCGATGCGTTGTTCGATTTGTTGTCCCAAAACAAATAACCATAGCATATTGAAGAGTAGGTGTAGGATGTCGTTATGTTGCAAGGCCGGCGATATCAACCTCCACACTTCCCCTTGGCTGATTTTTTCGAATAGGGGGGCGTCGATGTGGAGGGAGCTCTCGGTATTGTTTTTAATGAGATTTAAGATTTGGCTATAAAATCCCTGCCAATAGGGTGTTTTATAGAATTCGCTTAAGATGTATTGACCAGACGTTGGCAGGTCTTGAGGATGTTGGAGCTTTTCAACGCCATAGAGGTTTACCAATTTATCCACCAGTTCATAAGCTGCTGGGTAGTCATACAACATCGCTTTTTCTATGGGCGATGCCATTAAGGGCATGTGTGGCAAGGTGGTTGGCAGCGGCGTGGTGAATGTGGGCTCTGTCGAGGCGCTGATCATAAAAAGGATACAGCAAATGAAAATGAGATAGAACGTCGTCGATTTTTTAGGGAGGGTCGGGGAGGGGGCTTTTGAAGTCAACACAGCTGATGGCTTTATCGCTTCGTTCTTCGGAGTGAATGGGGTGGCAAACGGCGTAGCTGGCACAATTGGGAGAGGGGCTTTTTGGAATCTAGGATCGTCGGGATTGGCATCGAAAGTTTTTATCCACTCTTGGGCTTTAGAAACCAGATCTTCGTCGACAATCCAGATTTTGCAAGTCACATCGCCATAACCAGTGCTGCCCCAATCTGTGTTGGTGATGATTTCGAGTTCGTTGTCGATACCCTCACTGGCAAGAAATGACGAGATGACGCGCGCCTTTTTTTGATCATTTAAGGTGTGTATCAGGCGCATATCATTTTCCTTCTGCCGAGAGGGAGTTAATTTTCTTAAGGATCTGTGTGGTTGAAAGGCCGGGGACTAGTTGTACGATATGAATTTTGCCCCCGTGTTGTTTGACTACGTCGGCTTCGATACAATTTTGGCCATATTCTGCGCCATTGACGTGGACGTCTGGTTTGATATCTCCTAGGAGGCGAATGGGGTCGGTTTCATCAAACCAAGTAACGAAATCCACGAAGCCAAGCGCGGCCATCATCTGCAAGCGATATTCAAGAGGGATGATGGGGCGGTCGGGACTTTTGTAGGCGCGGATGGAGCTATCGCTATTGAGAGCCACGATGAGCACATCAGCCACTTGTGAAGCCTCATAAACGATTTGTAGGTGTCCAGCATGCATTAGATCGAAAGACCCATTGAGCGTGGCTATTTTGCACTCTTGCTGGCGTATTTCATCGATCTTGTGTTTTAGTGCCTCTGGATGAATGAGTTTGCGTTTATAGGCGTCGGACCATAATTCCATGATATACCTGTTTAGTAAGAGAATTAGTTTTTAGGGTTCGTGAAAAAATGAAGTGAGGCTTGCGATTTGACATGTGCTTGGCAACATATTAAGAAGGGTCAAATCACAGGCCAGACACCAATTTTTTCAAAGACTCTCAGGAAATGCAATCCTGAAAACTTCATCATAATGTTCTACAAAATGTACTATTAAACCTTTTTTTAGGTATTCGGGCAATTCATCATAATCGCGGATGTTGTCCTTAGGAAAAATGAGCACTTTCAAACCTGAGCGTCTGGCGGCAATGAGTTTTTCTTTCACCCCGCCAATGGCTAGCACTTTTCCTGTAAGAGTGAGCTCTCCCGTCATTCCCAAATTGTCGAGAATAGGTTGATCGAGTAATAGTGAGAGCAAGGCTGTGACCATGGTGATGCCGGCGGAGGGGCCATCTTTAGGCGTTGCCCCTTCTGGAATGTGGATGTGCACTTGTGTTTTTTTAAAGAATGGGATGCCTGGGGCATAGTTATTAATGGCGCTATGCAGGTAGCTCCAGGCTATCTCTGAAGATTCTTTCATCACTTGTCCTGCTTGCCCTGTCAGCTTCATCATAGGTTTATCGCCCGCAACCTTTACAGCTTCGATGTATAGCGTGGCGCCGCCCATGGCGGTCCAGGCTAATCCCATGCAAACGCCTGCGGGGGTGCGTTGATAGAAGCGATCGCTGGTGAAAATAGGTTTGCCAAGGTAGTCACTAAGGTTTGAAGCAGTGATGCGATATTGGCTGCTGGTGCTTTCTGTCGGTTTGGTTTTGCCTTTGGATTTTTTTCCTTTTTGGACAGTGTGTTCTTCTTGTTGCCTCACCACTTTCATGGCTATTTTGCGCATGATTTTTTTGATTTGGCTTTCGAGATTGCGCACCCCAGCTTCGCGTGCATAACCATTGATGATAGCACGTAGAGCATCATCGCTGAAATGCACTTGGCTAGCTTTTAAGCCCATCGATTTGCGTGTGCGTGGTGTTAGATATTTTTTTGCAATCTGCACTTTCTCCTGAAGGATATATCCGGAGAGGCGCAGGATATCCATGCGATCTTTGAGTGGCTCTGGGATGGTATCTAGGACGTTTGCGGTGACTATGAAAAGGATATCAGAAAGATTGCAGCGCACATCGAGGTAGTGGTCGAGAAATTCGACATTTTGTTCTGGATCGAGCACTTCCAGCAAGGCAGAGGCGGGGTCACCGTGGTAGCTGCTGCCCATCTTGTCGACTTCGTCCAGCATGATAACGGGATTCATAGTTTGGCAATATTTTAGGGCTTGAATGAGCTTACCGGGCATAGCGCCGATATAGGTGCGGCGGTGGCCTTTGATTTCGGCTTCATCGCGCATGCCGCCTACAGAGAAACGGTAGAACTTTCGATTGAGTGCGCGGGCGATGCTTTTGCCGATGCTTGTTTTGCCTACACCTGGAGGGCCCACGAGACAGATGATGCTGCCTTTGACAGTGCCAGAAAGCTTTGCCACGCCGATGAATTCTAAGATGCGTTGCTTGATATCTTCTAGGCCATAGTGGTCATGTTCGAGGATTTTCTCAGCTTCGGCGAGATCATGTGTTTCGCTGCTATATATCCCCCAAGGAATGGTTGTGAGCCAATCGACATAGCCGCGTACGACGGCATATTCTGCGGATTGTACTTCGAGCACACTCAGCTTATCCATCTCATCGTTGATGACTTTTAGTACGTCTGGTGGGACTTTGCGCTCTTTTAATCTAGCTTCAAATTTTTCCCGGTCGACGAGTTTGTCATCTTTTTCGATGCCGAGTTCTTTTTTAATCGTTTTCAGTTGTTCGCGTAGAAAGAAGTCTTTTTGGCTTTTGGAGATGGTGGCTTCAATTTTCTGGTTGATGCTGTTTTGCAGGATGCTTAAGTCGAGTTCTTTTTTCAGCAAGATCAAGGCTTTATCGATACGTCCTTGAATGTCGAATGTTTCGAGCACCCCTTGCAGTTCTTCGCGTGAGGCTGTTGTCAAAGCGACGGCAAAATCTGCCAATTTACCAGGTTCTGTGAAGTCGGAGTGACCCAAGAAAATTTGGAGTTCTTCTTTAAAAAGTGGGTTGAGTTTAAGCAATTCTTTAATCGTCGAGATGATGCTGATCGCATAAGCTTTAAGCTCATCAGAAATGACAGGAATATCTTCAAAGTATTCGACCTTAGCGCGTAGGTTTTTGCTTTTAGGAAGAGGAGCAACGACTCTCATCCTTTTTTCCATATTGAGGATGACTTGTGCCCCGCCTTGTTCAGTGGGGATAATGCGCAGGATACGAGCTAATACTCCGACTTGATAAAGATCGTCGAAGCCCACTTTATAAGCATTTGCTGTCTCAGATTTGGTGAGTAGCAGTCCGACACATTTATGAGAAGATTTGGCAATTTGCTTCAATGTTTCGTAAAATGGGCCTGGATCGATCACAATGGGGGCAGCCATGCCGGGAAAGAAGGGACGCCGTACCAATGGAAAAATGTCGATTTGTTCGGGTGAAGGGCTTCCTTTTTTCTGGAGTCGATGCTCTTCATCGAGAGAATTTAACACAGCATTTTCAAGTTCTAAATCGAAGCTGCTTTCGCCTTCAATGTTCAAGTGGATCCTCGCTTAGTTAGTGCAACATGGTACAGGGATTTTATGTTTTTCTAGCAATCATTTCAAGTACTTGTGCATCGCCACACCGATTCCAGCTAAAAAAAACCGTGCCCTTGCCCGTGCCCGTGCCCATGCCCGAAATAAACCAAAAAGATCATTTTCACAATTCAATTTTTTTAGTATAAGGCTTCACTCTTAAAGACGAAAATGACCTAAAGAGGTAATTGCAAAAGTCAGAAGAGGAGCAGCAAAAATAACAAGATGAACATGATGAGCAGGATTTGCGGCAATGTGGCATAGCAACTGCAATATCCTGCCTATCCTATCATCCTGTTATTTTTGCTGCTCCTCTTCTGACTTTTGCAATTACCTCTTTTCGTCCTTTAAAGCAGGAAGAAGATCTATGCTGATTAAGTCCATCCCATCACCCTGTGTGCTTCAAACGCCTGGGAGGAATCCTTCTTCACCAGTTGGACTGATGGCAGGCCAACGGCGTGTGACGCCGTTCGCGTTACAGGGTGCCATCACCTGGCATTCAAAGCAAATAGCCCAAGAGGTTGCTTTTGGAGCTTTAGCCTTATTAAGCGTGAGCGCCCTCATGGTTATTTCGGCTGCCGAAGCTGTGAAAGGGATTGCATCGTATGTGAATACCTACATCAGCAGCCCTTCTTATTCGACTGGGGTTAAAAGTGATATCGATGGCATGACAGCTTTTTTTCAAGCCAATCAATCTGCTTTAAGGGGCCGGAGTGGCATTTTGCAAGAAGGGCAGTGCTCTTTGAAACAGATATCAGATGTAGACGATCTTTCTCTGCAGGAGGAAAATGGTGTAGAGGCACATAATTTCTCTTATACAGAAGGATTTGAATCGCACGAGGCAACGAAGAAAGCAAGTGTAAGGGAGACGTTCTTATCATTGATACCACACGAATTGCGTGGTGATTTTGAACATGTGCTAAATGGGGTATTGCAGCGTCTCACACCGATCACACACGAGGCTGCTATTGCGGTTTTATATACGTATTTAAAAAATAAAAAAGCAGGGATGCAAGAGCATTCTTATGCGTCATTTATTGATACTTTTACGCGTGGCATAGAAGTGCTTTTAAAAGAGCTGCCCGAGCAAATGGGGGTGTTGATTGAGAATTTGATTTCCATGGAGCTTGCCACCCAAAGTCGCGTCATTGAATTGTTAGAGATTAGCTTTAATCGCAAGGGAGATATGCAATCCTGCGCAAACATATTAAAACACCTTGTAAGCCTATCAAAAGAGCTTTGGCAAGAGATACTAGAGTGGATGGTGTCGCTTTGGGCTTCTTGGACGAATCAGCAAGTCGATCTAGCATTTCAAATTGTCAATAAGGCAGAAATCAACGGTAGACTGGAATTGATCAATGCTCTCAAGATGCTTTTTAATGATATCGACGATTTGTCCGCGCGCGAATTGATCTTGAAAAGCGTGTATACGTTGATCAACAAACAACCCCTAGACATTGTTTTGAATTATATTAAGTCCTTAACATTGCTACCTAAAGCTCAAAGAGCGCTATTTGCTGAGCCTATGCTGGTGCTCTTCACAAGAATTGAATGTGAAGAACAACCTAGAGAGATTATGCACGGTTTGGCTGCAATGGAGTTAGGGGAAAGAGCAAGTGTCATTGAGTGTCTGATTGAGGGATTTAAACGTTCTGACGGCATGGGCTTTATCGATTACACGCCATTGCCTTCGAACATCAGAGAGCTCGATGAGTTCTCCTGGAGCCAGGATGAATCCCAACTTTCAAATTTGCTACCTGTCTTGCAAATATTGGACTAAATTTTGTATAATACGGTACATAATTAGAGGTTATGGGCAAGATGTATAAGCGTTTTTTTACTCCTCCACAACAAAGTTACTTCGTTTTCGGACCAAGAGGTACAGGGAAATCTACATGGCTTAAACAGCATTATGCTTCAGCTTATTGGGTGGATTTGAACAATCCTGAATTATTTAGGTATTTTTCGGCAGGTCCTGAAAGGCTACGCTTAATAGTAGAAGAGCAGTCTGAAAAAAAAATTATTGTAATTGATGAGGTTCAAAAAGTACCTGAATTACTTGATGTAATCCATATTATGCTTGAAGAGAAGCGAGGCTATCAATTCATAATGACAGGATCTAGTGCTCGCAAGCTAAAGAAACATGGTGTCAATCTTCTTGGAGGCCGCGCACTCCTCAAATATATGTCCCCATTTTTTGCTGGTGAGCTAGGATCGGCATTTAATCTTGATCGCAATTTACGCTTAGGGATGCTGCCTTTGGTTCTAGACTCTTCTGCCCCAGAAGAGGTTCTGAGAGCCTATGGAGGTATTTATTTAAAAGAAGAAGTTCAAGCAGAAGGGATCGTACGAAGCGTGAGCGATTTTGCTAGGTTTTTAGAAACGATGAGTTTTTCTCATGCTTCTGTTATTAACGCATCGAATATTGCTAGAGAGTGTCATATTGCGCGTAAAACCGTAGATAGTTATTTACTGATTTTGGACGATCTTCTTCTTTCATTTCAGCTGGATGTCTTTCATCGTAGAGCCAAAAGAGCTTTAAGCACACATTCAAAGTTTTATTTTTTTGATTCGGGCGTTTATCGCTCTTTACGACCAAGAAATTTTTATGACCCCATCACGGAAATTGAAGGTGCAGCCTTAGAAGGTCTTGTAGCTCAGCACCTTAAATCTTGGGTAGATGCTCAGATTGAAATTTATCAGCTACAATTTTGGCGCACCAGTTCCAAGTTGGAAGTCGATTTCATTGTGTCTGGGCCTACATGCTTTTTGGCGATTGAAGTTAAGAATGGCTCAGTCATGCATCCTAGCGATTTGCGGGGTCTTGAAGCCTTTAGAGAAGATTATCCAGAAGCAACGCCTATCCTCCTTTATCGAGGAACACACCGATATAAAGAGCGAGGCATTCTGTGTTGTCCTGTGGATCAATTTCTTTTACAAATAGATCCTGCAGCAGCACTTCCAGAATCAAACAATGTGAGTTTGCCTTTAAAGGGGTGATAGGGTAAGCTATTTTCGAATAAACTAACTAAGTTGCATATAATGAATCATTTGCTTCTAAAATCTACGGTCGGTGACGCAGCTCAAGACAACATGTTATTGGCCTATCGTCATACCACCGAACAAAACGAAGTGGAGGCTTTGCATCCTAAGGCAGCGCTGTCTATTAACCATCATCGTTATTTTGGTAAAGAAGATGATCATCGTTTGCCATACAAGCGCGATGTTGATCGCATCGTCCATTCAAAGGCTTATGCACGTTATATCGATAAAACGCAGGTGGCTTACCTGGTTGATAACGATCACATCACCCACCGCAGCTTGCATGTGCAACTCGTGAGTAACTTTGCGCGGGGGATCGCTGAGATTTTGCGCTTGAACCTCGATTTGGTCGAAGCTATTGCCCTTGGGCATGATGTCGGTCATCCTCCCTTTGGCCATGAAGGTGAAGTGTATCTTTCAGCCCTTTCGCAAGAATTTGACAACGGTGTCTTTGCACATCCTTGGCAGTCTTGTCGCCTTTTTACTGATATCGAACCGTTGAATTTGGGACTAGCAGTGTATGATGGCTTTTTATGCCATGATGGGGGAATGTGTGGGACAATGTTCAAGCCTAATTTTGGGAAGACTTGGGAGATCCACTTCGCTGAGCGCAAGAATAAGCTATTAGCTCCGGACGACAACATATGGCCGGGCACTTTAGAAGGATGTCTTGTCAAATTGTGTGATACGATGAGTTATTTGGGACGCGATATCGAAGATGCCATTAGTTTAGGGATTCTTGTGCGTGGGGATGTGCCTAAGACGCTATTAGGGACAACCAACCGTCAAATTTTAAATGTCTTAGCCAGTGATATGATTAGGAATAGCTATGGGCAAGATTACATAGCCATCTCAGAAGAATCTTATGATGCTTTAAAAATACTGCGCAAATTTAATTTCGAAAATATCTATACACATCCTAAGTTAAAGGTGGAGTCTAGCAAGATCTGTCGCGGATACCGCATTTTATTTGAGCTATTGCTCGAAGATTATAACCAAAAGGCGCGCAATAGCTACTTATGGAAGCATTTTGTGTATAATAAAACGGCGACATATATTGAACAAGCCACACCAGTGCAAATGGTGGTCGATTTTATTTCAGGGATGACAGATAGCTATTTCGTGCGCACGTTAGAAAAGCTGGTTGTTCCAAAGTCGATTGAATTGTGATGAAACCTGCCTTAATTCTTGACACTTCTACCGAAAGAGGAGTGGTGGCTCTGGTTGCAGAGGGCAAGCTATTGTTCTTAGCAGAGCTGCCATTCGGTTTGCAGAATTCACAGTTTTTATTGCCTGAATTGCAGCGTGGACTGGCTTTAACAGGAATTTCATTGCCACAACTGGCATATATTGGCGTGGGAGTGGGGCCTGGCTCTTATACTGGAATGCGCATTGGCGCAACTGTCGCTAAGTGTTTTAGTTTGGCCTGTCAGTTGCCCGTGATTGGGGTGTGTTCTTTGCATACTTTTGTACCCACGCACGACACTTCCTTTGCCGCCTTGATCGATGCCAAGATAGGGGGTGTGTATTTGCAAAGGGGAGAGAGTGTGGCTTCCACCGTCAGTTATGAGCAAGAGCCACAGGTCTGTCCGTTGTCCCAAGCCGTGGAGTTGCTGCGTCATATTCCTTATCTGATCACACCTAACGCCGTGCAATTGCGTCCTAAAATGGAAGCCTTGGCCCCACAGGTTGCTTGGCAATGGAACGAAAGTTACCCCGCGCCATTGCGCTTGGCAGAGCTCGCTGAAGAAAAGTACACAAGAGGGGAGTTTTCTGCTGAGGGGCAGCTCGAATTGCTGTACATGCGCAAACCAGTGGTGTAAGTAATTCTCGCTAAAAAAAACCGTGCCCTTGCCCTTGCCCGAAAATATGGGACTTTACGAAAAAAATGTTGCTAAAGTGATTGCTTTTCCTTGAGAAAGTTTTTTTGCGGGAACTGCTGGTAAAGAAAGTCCGCAGTTCCCGCTTGATTTAAAATTGCCATTGGGTGTAGACTTTTTACCATCGACACAACTAAGTTGTTGAGAGTGATCCTTGCATATGCAAGACATTGTTGAACCATTTTTTAACTTAAATCAGGACTTAAGCTAGATGACAATCGTTAAAGTTCGAGTCGGCGATTCGATTGATAAAGTTCTCCGAGCCTTGAAGAAGCGCTTGGATAAAGAAGGTGTGATGAAATCTGTTAAAGCTCACCGCTTTTACTCCAAACCTTCTGTGAAAAAGCGTGCAAAATCTAAAGCTGCACTAAAATATCGTAGAACGCGTTAATGTCAGAAAACAGGCATTTCTTGCCTGTTTTCTTTTTCTCTAAGTAATTCAGTAGTTCCCACTAAAATTATGCCCATGCCCATGCCCATGCCCGTGCCCGTGCCCGTGCCCGAGTATCGCTAAAAGCTCAAACAATTTTGAAGAGTGAATCATTATACTAAAAAAAATGAGTTGTAAAAACTCTTTTTTTAATTCGTTTTACAAAGGCAAAGACAAAAGGCAAAGGCAAGGGCATGGGCATGGGCACGGGCTCGGTTTTTTGTGGGAATTGCCATCAATTCCCGTGAGAGATGGTTGTTTTTAATTCGGTAATTTGTTATTTTACTCCTTCTTGATCAATAAATTATGTAAATTTCTTAACTTTAATGGATGGTTGCTATGGCTGATTATTACGAGACACTTGAAGTTCAACGTGATGCCACTCCAGAAGAGATAAAAAAAGCGTATCGTCAAAAAGCACTAAAATACCACCCCGACAAAAATCCTGGCGATAAAGAAGCGGAAAGTCGTTTTAAAGAAATTTCAGAAGCCTATGAAGTCTTGAGCGACGAAAAGAAACGTCAAATTTACGATCGTCATGGCAAAGATGCTGTGCAAGGGGGCATGCATGGAGGTGGAGCTGGTGGCTTCGCATCGATGGACGAAGCTTTACGTACCTTTATGGGAGCATTTGGGGGCCAAGGGGGCGATTCAATTTTTGAAAATTTATTTGGCGGAGGTGGCGGCGGAGGGCACTCGGCGCGTCGGCAAGGCGCCAGCAAACGCGTCAACATCACCGTGAGTTTCGAAGAGGCGGCGCGTGGAGCAGATAAGGAACTTGCCATCACCAATTACATCACATGTAGCGCTTGCCGAGGCAAGGGGGCGGCATCTCCTAAAGATATTAAGAAATGTACGCGTTGTCATGGACAAGGACAAGTGATTGAACAGCGGGGCTTTTTTAGCATGTCGATGGCCTGTCCTCAGTGTCATGGAGAAGGGCAGGTGATTACTGACCCATGTAAAAGTTGTCGCGGGGAGGGAGTTGTTAAAGAAAAGCAACATGTTAAAATTCATATTCCTGCCGGTGTAGATAGTGGCATGCGCCTTAAAATGGGTGGTTATGGCGATGCTGGCATGGGTGGTGGGCCGGCAGGGGATTTATATGTGTTCATCCAAGTAGAACCGCATGAGATTTTTGAAAGAGAAGGGGATGATATTCTTCTCGATTTACCCATCAGTTTTACAGAAGCGGCCTTAGGTTGTAAAAAGGAAGTGCCTTCGCTTTTCAATCATGTGTGTCGCATCACTATCCCTGAGGGCACGCAAAATAGTAAAATATTCCGTGTTAAAGGGGAAGGCATGCCTAATGTACATGGGCATGGTAAAGGGGATTTGCTGGTGAAAATCTTTGTGGAAACGCCATCAAAATTAAGTGAGCGGCAAAAAGAGCTGCTGCGCGAATTCAGCTTGCTCGAAAGTCCCGCCAACCTGCCCAAGCGTAAAGGCTTTCTTGATAAAATCAAGGGGCTATTTGCCTAAGTATTAAAATGCGATCGCCTTGCTGATCATTTCTTGTGGGGCGACGCATATATCTAGCTGGATGCCGTTTTCTCTTAATATTCCTTGCACCACATTTAAAGCAACTTCAGGCGAATTGCATTCGCTCGAAAGATGCGCCAAGTGCACATGTTTGAGATTGGGATGTGCCACTTGCGCGAGGAGTTGTCCACAAGCTTCATTGGATAAATGGCCGCTGCGGCCTAACACCCTTTGTTTATAGATCATAGGACGCGCCGAGGCATGCACCATGGAAGGTTGGTGGTTGGCTTCGACATAGAGGTAATCGCAGTTGCGCAATTGGTTAACAACTAAAGAAGTGACAAACCCTAAATCGGTGCAAAAGCCAAGTTTGAGGCCATTGGTGCGAATGGTGAAAGCGACAGGATCCACCGTATCATGTTGAATACTAAAAGGGTGGATTTCGAGGTCGCCAAATTCAAAAGTTTCTCCCGTAGAGAATATTTTGAATTTCGGGCAGTCGTGGAAATGTTCGACAATTCCTTTGGCTGTTTCGGTATTCGCCAATACAGGAATTCCTAAGCGGTAGGCTAAGACTTTTAGTCCTTGGATATGGTCTGAGTGTTCATGGCTGATCAGAATAGCATCGATATCGCCGATATCGACATTAATCTGAGCTAGTTTATTAGTGATGGCTTTGGCACTGAGGCCAGCGTCGATGAGGATCTTTGTTTGCCCTGTACCCAGGTAGATGCAATTTCCTTTTGAACCTGAAGCAAGTGGGCAAAATCCTATCATATGTTCATCCTGAAATAATCGACCACTCTTATATAGAGAAAGGCAATAAGACAAAAGGAAAAAGCTTTTGATTGACCGTAATTCTATCTTAAGACACTATCAGTTTTTTTAATAAAGAGATAAATATTATGCCTTCGACTGTTAAAATTAATGCAAAATCTGATGTTGAAACTATCTTAGCTGAAATGGATGAGCTGCTCGATTCGCTGCTCAAAAATGCACAAAAGCTAGTTGATGTTACACAGGGAGTGTTTGAAGAGGATGAATTAGAGTCGTTGCAAAAGAAGCAGCAAGTATTATTAGACAAATTAGTCGTGCGCGATGAAGCTCTCGACAAAGCATTGCAAACAGTAGATGCAAACCAACGGCAGCTTTTGCAAAGTCGAGTGCACAAAAAAATCGAACAATTTCAACAGTTGAACGGTCATTTCATTGATAATATTGCCAATACACATGGTTTGATCCATTTTGAGAAAGACCGCCTGAAAAAAAACAAGAAATAAGGGTCATCACAAATTAGAGTACCACACTTTTTGAACGCGAAGGTCGCGAAGCAAGCGAAGGCAACGCGAAGATTTTCCTTCTATGGGTATGCTCTTATAAATTGATGGAGCTGAATTTCTTTCTTATTTAAATTAACAAAATTTTCAGCAGCGTTATTGATTAATTTCGGAATTACCTTTTGAGCAGGCACATCAATAAAAAAACTTTCTTCGCGTTATCTTCGCGTTCAAATAGTCGGTATTCTAATTTGTGAAGAGCCAGAAATAATGCCGCGTAGTGCAGTCAATCGCAAAGGGGA
This sequence comes from Chlamydiota bacterium, assembly GCA_013286645.1. Classification (GTDB taxonomy): domain Bacteria; phylum Chlamydiota; class Chlamydiia; order Chlamydiales; family Parachlamydiaceae; genus JABDFJ01. Next base: position 16,457 of record JABDFJ010000037.1, read on the forward strand.
AGCGAATAAGTGCACATGATCGATTCTACGCCTGGGTTTCGACTCGAGAGGCTTGCGTTTGATATGTGGGACAATTGTATGCCGAAGCGTGATTGATTTTGAAAGACATAAGCACATTCGATGCTGCTGCGGAATTCTAGGGGATAGTGAAGATTTTTGCCTCCACCTTTAGCATATAAGCCGGCGGCGATACTTGGGGTGATCGCTAGGTTGTCTCCTATGCGCAGATCGATGGCGAAACCTCCGAATAAGTATGTAGAGCCTTTAGAAGTGATTAAAAAACCAGCTAAAGGCAAGCAAACTTTCCAAAATCTATAGCTAGAGCGATATTCAACTTGGAATTGTGGGTGAGGGTGAATTCTGAAGATATTGAACATTCCTACACCAAATGACAATAATGTGGGCGTGGCTGCCTGGGGTGGAGTGAGTGCCTCAGCTTTTCCTGTCCCACAAATCCCACAAAGCACCACCAAAACGATCAGGAATATTTGCTTTTTACCGAATGTCGTCCATGCCATCGCAACTCCAAAGAAAAATGTTTGCCTGATTGTATACCGAACGCGATTTAAACGTCGGTATATATCACACGCGTAATTGCTGCGAAAGCAAAAGGAGTGTAAACCAGCAGTTCCCGCAAAAAAAACCGTGCCCTTGCCTATGCCCATGCCCTTGCCCGAAAAACAAGCTGATTAAGATGGTTCAAAAACACCGTTAATCGGGCAAGGGCATGGGCAACGGCATGGGCAACGGTTTTTTTAGCGGAAATTGCTGGAGGTGTAAGGTATTTCTTGAAAAAAATTGTTTAATTAGACATATCTAAGCTTTTAACCACATTATAGGAGGTTCTTATGTCACATGAACACCATCATGGTTGCTGTTGCTCAGGAAGTCATTCACACGAACATTGTCATTGCCATGGAAGTGGGGCTTGTGGTTCGCATCATGGCGCCTGTGCCTGCCCTTGCCATCATGAACACAACCATGCTGCAATGCTCTTAAAATTGGCCGATGAAGCTTGGTTAGAGGTAGTAAAGGAAAAAATCAAAGAAGAAATCCGCAAGAATAGCAATGATCATACTAGCCAGTTAGCTAAAGTTGTGGCTGAAGCTAATCATAAGCGCTGGGCCGAAAAGATGGCTGCCAAAAAATGCGAAGCTGAATATGAAGAGCAGCTGAAGAGAATTTTTGGATGTAAAGATGCCAAATGTGGGCATTAATCAGCGCACAATTTACGTAGATATCTCCTTGTCGAGACTGACAGCAAAGCATCTGATGATGGTTTCTTGTCAGTCTCTACATCCTGAATGCTAGAGGTCTATTGCGTTCAGGGCAAAAATCCCTTGAATATTTAATGCTCGTTGTATATACTAAAGGTATATACAATGGAGGTGTTATGCGTACGGCCAAAATATTCAAATGTGGTAATTCGCAAGCCATTAGACTCCCTAAAGATTTTCAATTTACAACTAATGAGGTTGAAATTTTCAAACGAGATGGTGCTGTCATTATAAGAACTCTTCCCATAAATTTGACAAAAGCTTTTGAGTTACTAACAGAGCTTCCCGATGATTTCTTCCCAGAAGGTAGAGTAGATGCCTTGCCACAAAAAAGGGAGCTATTCTAGTGCTTTTACGCTACCTATTAGATACTGATATTTGCATCTACATTGCGAAGCATAAACCTATGAGTGTTCTAAAAAAGTTTGAACAGCTTTCTGTAGGTGAAGTCGGCATGTCTATTATCACCTATGGAGAACTATTATATGGTGCAGAAAAAAGTCATCATCCAAAAAAGACTCTGAATACTGTGGAAGAGATAATCAAGTTAATACCACCCATACCGCTTTCTGTTGATGTAGGTAAAAATTATGGAAAGATTCGAGGTAAATTAGAAAAACAAGGCAAGCTGATAGGTAATAATGATCTATGGATTGCTGCTCATGCATTAGCAGAGGGATTAATACTCGTTACCAATAACGTAAAAGAATTTTCAAGAGTTCCTCATCTTAAGATTGAAAATTGGACAAGTGGCCAGTGATTAGCGATTAGTGTTTTTAGGCTCGTCACAAATTCGCGTACCGCACTTTTTGAACGCGATCTTCGCGTTCAAAAAGTGCGGTACGCGAATTTGTGATGACTTGTTTTTATAGGGACTGATCATTTTGCAACAATTTCTGTAATTCCTGTTCTGTGACAGGTTTGTTCAAATAGGCTTTGATATTGTGCAATTTACCACGAGCTTCATCCGCTTTAATGCTGATGAGAGCGATGGGGATCTTTTTTAGTTTTTCATCTTGTTGCACAATGTCAATGACTTCATAGCCATCCATAGGTGTCATTTTTAGATCTACGGTAATCAGGTCGAAATTGCGTTGTTTTAAGATTTCTAGACTTTCGTGTCCTGATGCAGCGGCAACCACCTCACATCCAACTTCTTCGAAATATTTTTTAAGGAGATACCGAGCATCTTCTTCATCATCGACGACGAGCACAGTTTTTTTGGGTATCTTCATAGCATTAACTTCAGTTTGTTGAGGAACGGGAATAAGTTCTTGTGGCTTATTGTGAGTGATGAGTAAGAGACTAAATGTTGAGCCATGACCTGATTCGCTGTTGACACGCAGATCAAAGTTAAGGATTTTGCTAAGAGCTGCTGCAATAGAGAGGCCGAGTCCCCAACCCTCTGTGGGCTGTTTGCTTTCAATTTGATAGAACACTTCAAATACTTTTTTCTGATTAGCTTTATCAATCCCAGAGCCTGTGTCGATCACATCGATTTGAGCAGGTCTATTGGTTTTATCATCTTTAAGGACGCGTATTTTAATATAGCCTTCAGAAGTGAATTTGATAGCATTGCTCATTAAGTTGATCAGAATTTGAGTCAGTTTTTGGGGATCTGTGTGTAGGGGGAGCAGATCATCGGGGATTTCTGTTTGGAAATCTAACTTCTTTTCCGTGATTTGGCTTTCTAATTGTTTGTAGATAGTAGGAATGAACTCATTGAGATTGATGGGTGTGATATTGAGCTCTGTTTTACCTTCTTCAATTTTGTTTAAATCGAGGATCGTATTGATCAAACCGAGTAAGTGTTTACCATTATCAACAACGCGTTTTAAATAGGAAAGTTGCTCTTCGGTGAGGTTGTGATCTTTGTTTTTTATTAATAGATTTGAAAAGCCGATAATCGAATTGAGAGGAGTGCGTAAATCATGGCTGACAGCAGCTAAGAAGCGGCTTTTGGTTTCGGAGGCACTTTGAGCTCTTTGCTTGGCTAGAATGATTTCATTTTCCCATTTTTGCCGTTGTGTGACATCGTTGCCAACAAGGAGAGAGCCTCTGATTTCCCCTTTGGCATTTGCCAAAGGAGTGAAAGTACAAGAAAATGTAAAAAACGATTTATCTCTGCGTCTTACTTCCCAACTAGTATTTTGGTTGGAGAACCCTTCGCGATTTAAGAACAGGATGAAGTCTAATGGAGTATCAAATTGGTTCCCATATCTCCTTGATAGCTGCTGTAAGGTATTGGTGTTGTTAGTGGCTTCGTATAGTTTTAAAATAGATTGATGCAGCATTTCGGGGGCAGAAAAGCCAAAGAGATTTTGGGCCCCTGAGTTGTAGCTTAAGATATCCCCGTTAAAATCAAGGGTAATCACGGCTTGATTGGTGCTATCTAAGATGGCTGTTTGCCATTCGTTGAGTTCGGATAATATGGTCTCCATTTTCAATCTTTTGCGCAGCTCTCGATCAATATAGATGAAACAACCGCTCACAAAAAGCAAAGCAAATGCATTTCCGATAAGGATGATAGAAAGCACTGATTTTATGTGCATTTCAATGTTTTCATCGTGTGTTTCAAGAAGATCTCTTTGCTTGGTCAAGATGGAATCAGTAAGGCTACGGATTTGATCCATCATGCCCTTTGCTATGCCAGTAGAAATGACATCTTTGGCAGGTTCAAACCCCTGATTTTGCCGTACATTGACAGTATAGTCAAGTCGCCCCAAAAGCTCTTTGGATAGTTCTTGAAGTTTTGCATAATCTGCGGCGAAACGGGTATTTTTTTGCTCTTCAAAGAAGCTGGCGATCTTTGGGGAATGCAAATAATGATAAGCATCAGTGTAAGGTTGTAAATAGGTGCTGTCGCCAGTGATCACATAACCCCGTTCGCCAGTTTCCCCATCTTGGATTTTTGAGAGCAAGGTTTGGAGGGTGACGTATGTCTTGGTTAGTCTATCTTTTACAGTTCTTTCCTCGTGTAGGTTTTGCAGTGTCATGACGGCTGTAATACTGATCATGGCAATCAAAACAAGGCTGAAAAATAAGATGATATTTAGATATTTTCTTGGCATAAATTATTAGGCTTTTGAAGTGATTTCCAAATTATCTTTTTAGTTGGCTTTCAATCGTGTCAAAAAGAACTCGTTCTTCAACAATAGGTTTGGAGAGATAGGCATCAAAGCCTAGTTTCAGGTATTTTTCTTTATCCCCTTTCATCGCATGCGCCGTTAGAGCCACGACGCGCAGAGATTTTAATTGCTCATTTTGGCGTATTTGATTCAATATTTCAGGTCCGCTGAGAACGGGTAGAGAGATGTCGAGCAAGACAAGATCTGGTGGCTGTTGCAAAAAGCTTTTTAGGGCATCAAAGCCGTTCATGAAGGTGATGACACGATACTGATCTTGTAATAGAGCTTCTAATAGGACGGTGTTGTCTTCGTTATCGTCTACCACGGCAATTGTGTACATAGCCTGCTCCCTGTGCTTTTTTCCTTATAGATCGAACAGGCTATTAAAGTAAATCTTTCAACTAAAACTCCAACAATTTCGCGCTAAGAAAATCGAGCCCGAGCCTGAGCCCGGATGCGAGCCCGAAAATACGGCTCATCACAAATTAGAGTATCACACTATCTAAACGCGAAGATCGCGAAGTAAGCGAAGATAACGCGAAGAAAGTTTCTATTTATTGAAGTACATACTCAAAACAAATCTTCTGATAACCTCTTTGACCATTCTCTTCTTGAAATCAATCAATAACCCTGCTGAAAATCTTTTTGATTTTAAATAGGAAAGAAATTGAGCTTCATGAATTTGTAAGAACATACCCACTGAAGAAAAGTCTTCGCGTTGCCTTCGCTTGCATCGCGATCTTCGCGTTCAAAAAGTGCTGCACTCTAATTTGTGATGAGCCGTATTTTCGGGCACGGGCACGGGCACGGGCACGGTTTTTTTAGCGGGAACTGCTGCTTTATCGATTGAAATCGATGCGGTATTTGGTTCCTTGTTTTTCCAAGAAGACGCTATTGGATTGGATACTGGTGATCGTCATTCCATCGAGCACATCGCCTTTCATGAGGATGCGACCATTGATGACAACACTCAGTTTGCCAGCTTGATTTGAGATGCCGCTGACTTCATATTTGTCTGATAAGTTGATCATTGATTGGTCTTGAGCCACTTCCAGCGTTTGATTGCGGACGCTACGCACACCACGTACGGCTTTGATTTCGGGAAGGACAGCATTGATGCCGCCTTCTGCACCTACGCCCACAGATCCAGATAGGGTGATTTCGCCATTGTCTAATTTGACTGTGACGTTTCTGATATTGTGTGTTTGTAAGATATTATTGATGGCACTAACCACCTCTTCATCGACGACCACGCGTTTTTCCAGCAGATCAGGGTAAGGGAAGTTTGCGCTGAGATATTCGGATAAGCGGTCGGCTTGACTACGTGTTTTTAGGTATCCAGATACTATGAAATGTCCCGGTGTGGGGGCCATGACAGTGATCCCTTTCCATTCTGGATTTTTCGAGATGACCTGATTGATTTCTCCCCATACATATTCATCAATGACTATGCCTGTATCATCCAGGTTCTTGATAAAATTTAAGCCCTTTAACGCATACAACAGTTGGTTTCTATCTGTGGATGAAAGGACATGTCCTACGAGGAGGAGTTGTCCGGTATTTTTGTTGAAGGTGTATTTGACACTTGGAAATTGAGCAAGAGCCATGTCAAGAGCTTGCGTTGGCTCGACGGTTTGGGTGATGGTAATCGGTTCGCTTTTGAAGAGGGTTGTTGTCCCAATACCCACAATGACTAATAGCCCTGTTAAAATGCCAATCAAAATGAATGCGCCCAGTGTGATGTGGTGATGGGACTCTGGAGTTGGGGGGGGGGGAGGGGGGGGGGTAACAAGTTCTGTGGCAGACGGTGTAGGAGCTTCTTGTGCAGACTTTGGTGCAGTTTTTTCTTCTTTCTCTGCTTCTTCATTTTGCAATACTTTGACGATAGAGGGTATCAAGGGGGAGATGATTGTTTGCATTTCGCCTTCGCGATCGTAAACGACGAATGAAGTCGTTCCAAGAGTGACCAACATATTGGGGGCAAGAGGGCGTTTACCTGTTAAGGATTCTCCATCGACGATGGTGCCATTGCGACTTTTTAGATCTTCGATCGTTAGGCTCTCATCTTGACCAACGGTAATGCGCGCGTGTTGGCGTGAGACGCTTGTATCATGAAAGACGATATCGCAGGCATTAGGATCGGTTCCAAGGACATAGCTTGATGCAGACTGCATCGAAAATTCAGCCCCATTGTTGGGTCCACCGATGACTTTTAGCAGCCAGCGGCCGGTGTCTAGCAACCCGAAGTTAATTTCTGCGAGGGCATTTTTATCGGAAGGTTCTTCATCAAAAATCGTGTCGCGATGCTCTTCCTCTTCCTGGGTGGTAGGAGGAGTTATCTGTGAGGAGTTTGTTTCTGCTGATTTCAACGCTTCCATGTGTGGCTCTTCTTTACGCTCGGTATTTACGGGTTCGTGTGGTATATGGTCTTCTAATTGAGACTCTTGCTCTTCTGTAGTTGGCTCATTTGTTTGCCCTGGGAGGCTGCTTTCCGGTGGTGCAGCGACATCTTCCTTTGCATGGTCGATGGGTGCTTCCTCGTTATGTTCTGGCGTGGTCGCATGATTGACCTCTTGTGCATTCGCGATGGGCTCTTCTTTATAGAGATGAGCGGCCGCTTCAGCATAAAAACGGAATAAGCCATCTCCTATTTTGACAGCATCGCCATTTTGCAGCAAGCGTGGTTCTTTGACTTGTTCATCATTAACTTCGGTGGGATTGGTGAGGCTTAGATTTTCGACTAAAATTCCTTTGGGTGTAGTGCGGCAGATGAGGTGTTTGCGTGAAGCTGAAGGATCTTCAACCAGCAGTTGGCAGACATCGGGATCGCGTCCGATGACCCACTCTTGGCCGTCGTCAAGGGAAAGGACTAAGCCTTTCAATGTGCCTTCTTCTGCTACTAGTTTAGCTGCCATAGTTTACCCCACAGGTAGTCCTTCTCAGATCGCAATATGTTCTATTGTATTCTGTGTTAAATCTTCCTGCTGTTATTACATTTCTTAGTGGATTTTTGGTTTTATTTGTAATTTAACGCTTCGTCATGCCAGAAATCGACCGTATTAATAAAATCTTCAAGTAGATCTCTAAAATCCTTATACTCTATATGATAATCTATATTTTGGGTTAGCGTCAAGGTATTGGCGTCTAATGTTAAACCTAAGACTGCATTATTTGTGCCTTGTCCAAACAAATTAGCTAGCATAGCTTGGGTGGAAAATGCTTCTTCTTGCTCTTTCGGGTAGGGCGCTACGGCGCATTTTAGTTGGATTCCATTAGGTATTTCCGTGAGGTTAATGATTAAACCTTCATCGAGCGGAAGGGCGTAATTGCCAGGCACTCCTGTAGAGAGCGTCACTTTGCCGAGGTCGAGATCTTCAATCAGTTTCGGGATAAATTTTTCAAGCATGCGCCAACTCCTAGCTTTAAAGAAATTTTGATGCATAAAGCATGCCAGCTAGTGCATTAGTATAAAATTAATTTTATAGGTGTGCACTGACGAAAATCGAGTACTTTTCCTAAGACTTTTTTACCATATCTCGATCAATTGATATCCCACCATCATTTTTTCAGCAGTTCCCGCTAAAAAACCCGTGCCCGTGCCCGAAAATATGGGACTTTACGAAAAAAAATATTGCTAAAGTGATTGCTTTTCCTTGAGAAAGTTTATTTCCGGGAATTGCTGATTAACCATTTTATTGAGCCTTGCATTGAATTTGTAAGGATCGTGTTTCACGAGTATCTAGGAAAGACTAAAGAAATTGACTAATAGATTTCTGGCTGTTATATCCGTTTTTCACACTATTTAAACATTTAAAATATAGAGGGTATATCATGTCTAGTTGGTCAGATTTATTCGTGGGAAACATTGGCCGTTTTCGTGTTACAAACGTGCCTCTTCCTCCAGAATCCTCATCCCAATCTGCTCAATTACCGGTTGGCGTTGATACGATTTCGATTGCCGATACGAGTGCTCAAAAGTTCATCGTGGCTAGTCCTGCTCAAATGCCTTCCTCCGCCACAAGTCATGTTTCGGGTGCCTTATCCATTGATGGAGGCGCTTCCACAATCCCTTTGATTGATTTGGAGGCTATATCTTCCACGCAAGGTGCGGAAAGAAAAGCTTTAATTGCACGTTTTGGGGATAGCATCAAAGATGTGGGCTTTATTGCCATTAGAGCAGAGGCTTTAACAGCTCTGATTGAGGAAGTGAATCGGCAGATGGAAAAGTATTTTCATCGTCCTCTAGAGCAAAAAATGCAAGACTGGCATGACAATAATGCGCAAACAGGATTTTCATTCCAAGGGAATGAGACAGCAGCCGGGGCCACGAAAGCAGATCTCAAAGAAACATATTTTATCCCACCAAATTTTGAGAATTGG
>JABDFJ010000038.1:0-1004 GCA_013286645.1 Chlamydiota bacterium
GGTGCATTGTTGTACGGGTGGGAAGCGGCCCCCCGAAACTCCGCAATGGATATATCCTAAAACGCGCGCCATCCTTCAAGAAATGACCGGCACAGATGTCACTAAAGGACGCTATTTAAGAGGCGCCTTTTTGGGTTTGGATATGAAAACGCCCAAAGCAATCGACTTTATCAATACGTACTATACTTTGGCTGATCTAGGTACGCCTTTTTTGTCGTGTTTTCCCGATGAATTTGTGTTTTCAGCAATTGTAGGCAAGGTTGATCCAGCGGTTGAATGGCAGCCTTATCCCTTCTGGAAACTGGTCGATGCCAATAGCCAAGGGGATTCTTCGGCAGCAAGTATGGACGCGAAACGGAAGGAAGGATTATATTTCTATTGGCGCCAACATTAGAGGGATACTTTCCGTAAAGGATCACACATGTGATTCAGAAACGGTATCCAAGAGCCTGATGATAATATCCCCAGTTTCGTTTAAAAAGCTTAATGTGCTGCGGTTTAAAGTGCTCTTTCCACGCATTGATTTTTCCCTTTCGAAAAGTCACCGAGACATTTGGTCCAGTTGTATTGCCAAACAGATTATCTGTTATCCACTGCAGTTGGTCAGAATCAAGAGGAACACCTAAATCTACAACCAGGGCTAAAATGGTCTCTTTTTGCATGTGGTCATTGCCCCCTCCTTGAGAGCCGATGATATCTTCAAAGCGTAAGACGAAAACATCGTCGCGTGATAACCATTGGGTTGCATATTGAATATGTAACTGTAAATCGTGTGCCACAGGGCTATGCGTTGCAGTGAGAATATGAGTCAATTTCTCGTCGAAGCTGTAGTCACCCCCCATTTCCTTGATAATTTTAGGTACATTACTAGGGTGTTTGATATATGAGACAATTAGATCTCTCAAATCTCTAATTTGAATGATTTTGACGTAGTTAGGATGTTGGTTACTAAAATAAATGAAAGAATTGTTTAAATAATTTGGGTTGGTGTGGTTGTATGCAAA
>JABDFJ010000038.1:1039-24578 GCA_013286645.1 Chlamydiota bacterium
GCTTTGCAGTTTTGTAAAAGAATTTCGAACTTGTCATTGCTTGTTTTTTGCAGGTTAGTTTGCTGATTTAAATTGTTTGGTTGTCGACCTGTTAGCATATTTAAAAGTTTGACAGTCAAATGAGTTCCCGATTTCGGAATGCTTATTAAAAAAAAGTCTTTCGAAGAAGGGGTTGCGCTTAAGGTGTTAGTAACAAATAGAAAAAGAAACAAATATTTATAATAATTCATTTTTGGTAGCATAAAAACCTGCATTATGGCGTTTCCATAAGATTAAGGACGGAGTTTACATGGTGCAAGAATTTTGAACTATAAAAAATAAGAATGGGCTAGATTTTTGGCGCATAATCCTTTAACCTACCTGCGTCTATTACAAATGCAGCGCTATTTTCAGGAGAAAGGATGTTAAAATATTTTTTGGTGTTATTGTTAATACCGTTCCATCTATGTGCGCAATATGAACTATCTGTGTGTGCGATTTTCCAAAATGAGGGGCCTTATTTAAAAGAATGGATAGAATTTCATAAGCTGCAAGGCGTGCAACATTTCTATTTGTATAACAACAGCAGTAATGATGCTTTCCGCAAGATTTTACAGCCCTATGTAGATACAAAAGAGGTTTCGCTAATCCAATGGTTGCATGGCTATGATGACACAGATACAACTACATGGAGTTTAGTACAAACTGGGGCCTATATGGATTGCATCAAAAAGTATGGCTGGAAATCAACATGGATAGCTTTTATTGATGTAGACGAGTTTTTGTTTTGCCCATCAGGGGCGAAATTAAACGACTTTTTAAAAGGGTACATCGACCATGCTGCGGTATGTGTCAACTGGCTAATGTTCGGCACGAGCTATGTGGAGGATTTTCCAGAGAACTATTTGCTTATCGAAATGTTGACACGCTGTGCAAAACATAAGGCGGCAGTTAATAAGCATATTAAATCAATCGTACAGCCTGCTAAGGTGGCAAGTTGTCCAAGTCCCCATTACTTCCTATACAAAGAGGAAGCCTATGCCGTAGCGCCCAACCACAGCCGTGTGGATGGTCCATTTTCTTCAGTCATCAATCATGACAGCATACGCATTAACCATTATTGGACGCGTACGGAAAAATATTTGCGTGAATGCAAAATTCCAAGTCGGATAAAACGTCGTAGTTTTGAGACTGAAGAAGGGATTCGAAAGGAGGCAAGCACTTATAATGTGACTTTTGATACAGCCATTTTGAATTGTGTACCGCAGTTGCGCGCGCGCATGGGATATGAGTGATTAGATAAATTTTATAAGGAGCCTTTACGTGACATCGCATTTTGATTTTCTTTCTCAATTGGTTGAAGAACTTGGCCTTGCTCGCAATAGCATAGCAGCTACTTTGCGCTTGCTGGATGAAAACAACACCATTCCATTTATTGCACGCTATCGCAAGGAGATGACCGGCGATCTCGATGAAGTGCAGATACGCTTGATCCAAGAACGTCGCAAGTACCTTGTAGAGTTGGAAGAGCGCAGGTCTACAATTTTGAAATCGATTGAAGAGCAAGGCAAGTTAAGCGACAAGCTGCGCAGCGAAATCATGGCATGCACTACAAAAACGGTTTTGGAGGATCTCTATCTTCCATTTAAGCCTAAGCGGCGCACACGTGCGATGATTGCTTGTGAAAAAGGACTAGAGCCCTTAGCTCTGCAGATTTTGGCACAGGGCAGCGATGGTCATCCTCAAGAAACTGCAAGAAACTATATCGATGAAGCAAAAGGCGTAACCCATGCCGAAGAAGCTCTTGCTGGCGCACGCGATATTGTGGCCGAAAGGATCGCTGAGCAAGTGCATATCCGTACAGCCATCCGAGAGCTATTTGCCACTACTGGCGTGATTGAAAGCAAGGTGCTGGCAGGACAAGATGCTGTATCGACAAAATATGAACAATACTATGCCTATTCCGAAAAAGTGAGCACCATCCCTTCCCACCGCTATCTAGCCATACGACGCGGTGAGAAAGAAGGGGTCTTGCAGTTCCATATCGCTATTGATGAAGTGGAGGCTTGTACCCAGATAGCTCTGTTAGCAGGACGCAATGTGAGGTCCCCGTTTGCGGAACAGTTGACATTGGCTATTGAAGATGCCTACCAACGGCTGTTGGCTCCTGTTGTGGAAACGGATCTGCGTGTGGAGCTTAAAATGCGCTCAGATCGGGCAGCTGTGGATGTCTTTGCCGAAAACCTACATGAATTGTTGATGGCGGCACCACTTGGCGGAAGAACAGTGTTAGGTATTGATCCTGGGTTGAGGACAGGGTGTAAGTGTGCTGTGGTCGATGCTACCGGAAAATTTTTGGATAACACCACGCTATATTTGTCGCAAGGAGAGCGCTCACAGCACGCTGCAGAACATGAGCTCAAGCTGTTGATCAGCAAATATGCTCCTCAGGCTATTGCGATTGGCAATGGCACAGCAGGCAGAGAGACTTATGCTTTTGTGAGGGGAGTGCTTAAAGGGTTCAGTGGCGAGCCGCCACTAGTGGTGATGGTGAGTGAAGCAGGTGCTAGCGTGTATAGCGCTTCTGATGTCGCCCGTGAAGAATTTCCCGATCTCGATCTGACTGTCCGCGGTGCCATTTCAATTGCGCGACGGTTGCAAGATCCACTGGCAGAACTTGTTAAGGTCGATCCGAAAGCCATTGGTGTAGGACAATACCAACATGATGTCTACCAGACCCTGTTGCAAGAGAAGCTCGATGAGGTGGTTGAGAGTTGTGTTAACCAAGTGGGTGTGGAGCTTAATACCGCTAGTGCCCCACTCTTAGCACAGGTGGCTGGCATCGGACCTACCCTGGCCAATAAAATTGTCTCCCACCGCAATACCAACGGCGCATTTCGGCAAAGAAAAGATCTGCTGAATGTGAGTGGGCTGGGTCCGCGCACCTTCGAACAGGCGGCAGGATTTTTGCGCATTCGTGGTGGAAAGCATCCTTTGGATGCTTCCTCTGTGCATCCAGAGCGTTATTCTTTGGTGGAAATGATGGCCCAAGCACTGGGGGTCGATGTCGCGCAGCTGATTGCCAATCGCGAATTGGTGTCTATGATAGACATCAAAAAATATTGCAGTGCTGATGTTGGTGAGCCCACTTTACGCGATATTATTGCCGAATTGCTTAAGCCAGGCAGAGATCCACGCGCCACTTTTGAACCCGTGCCCTTTAGAGATGATGTCGCAGAGATTTCCGATCTCAAGCCAGGAATGAAGCTAGTGGGGGTTGTGACGAATGTGACCGCTTTTGGGGCCTTCGTCGATATAGGAGTACATCAGGACGGCTTGGTGCATATCTCTGAACTAGCCGATCGGTTCATTCGAGAGGCTAGTGAAGTCGTTAAAGTGGGCGATAAGATCAACGTGGAGGTTGTCTCGGTGGATGCTGAACGCAAGCGCATTGCGCTGACTGCGCGTTCTTCACGTCCCGTGTCCTCAGCACCAGGCCAAACGCAATCGACAAGAGGGGGCGCGCCAGCAAGAAATGCGCCGGCGAAGTCTAGGGAGAAGCCCGCTAAAGGGTTTTCCAATAACCCCTTTGCTAATCTTTAGTACTTAATGGAATTTGTCTGGCGGCTTTTAAGATGTTTGTCCAAATTGGACGCACTTGTTCCACGCTATCTGCGAGTTCGGTTTGATACATCAACATGATTGTCTCATGGGGACTGAAGAAGGCGCGCGTCCAAGCATGTAGCACTTCACGTCCATGTTCGATTACAGACCATTCAAAGAAGGCCGATTGGGGTGTTGACTCAAGGATGTTTATGTTGTGCTGGAAGTCGGGAAGTTGTTTGTTGACGAGTCCTTCGATTTCTTGTTGCGTGATAGCACCATGCTGAATTTTATCGATGCGGGCTGCTACGAAAGACTCTTTAGAGTACTTGATCGAGATTGTATCGGGGACAAAAAATAAGGTGTTAGCCGTTGTATTGGCGAGTTTCCATTTAGGATTGAGAGTTTCGAGGTTGAATTCCACATTGCCGATTGTTTCAGCAGCAATGGGGGTAGACATCATATAGAGTGTAAGTGTAAGTTTGCGCAGCATGAAAAAATCCCTATAAACTACCTGAAAGCATAAATAGTTCTTTTAAACACAGAGACACAGAGAACACAGAGAGGAAAATTTTGTTTCTTAAATATAGAACGACCCCTCGGTCTTCTCTGTGTTCTCTGTGCCTCTGTGTTTCAGAAATACCTTGCTTATAATAGTATAATGTGTTATTGTTTGTTTTATGAAAAATACAATTTACGAAAATATTGCGATTCAGATGATTATTATGATCCCCACCAACCTGAGGTGCGGACCTATCTGATCGGCTATTGTCGGTAATGGGTTTAAAGTGAAAACCGCACCTCGTAAGAGGTGCGGTTTTTTTTTGCTTTCAGAAGATAAAATAGATGAAAAACATAGGGATGTTATGAAAAACAATTGGTTAGTGGTGAGTACAGGCTTTGCTTTGTTCTCGATGTTTTTTGGATCTGGCAATCTTGTTTTTCCCATTGCGGTGGGACAAGAAAGCGATGGACATTTTCTGCTTGCTGCCCTTGGAATATTGAGCACAGGTGTCATCGTGCCCTTTTTAGGGGTCTTTGGGATGCTGCTCTATAAAGGGGATCTAGCAAGCTTTTTCAGTTGCTTTGGCAAGAGAGGCACTTTTTTGTTTTCGCTGCTAGCATTAGCATTGATGGGACCTTTTGGAGTATTAGCACGATGCCTAACAGTAGCCCATGGGGCGCTTTTGTTGATTGTCCCAGAAGCCTCGCTGCCACTGACTAGCTTAGCGCTGTGTGCATTCATCTTTCTGTTTGCAGTGCGGAAAAATAAAATCATCTCTTTGCTTGGGACGGTGCTGACGCCCTTGTTGTTGATAGCAATCGCTCTGATCGCGTTTTTTGGGTTGAGTCAAGGTGAGATCCCTGCTGCTACACCCCATGGTGGATGGGGGGCATTGAAAAATGGTTTTTTCCAGGGGTATCAGACCATGGATTTGCTGGCAGCATTTTTCTTTTCGGGCTTTGTGATTAAGTATTTGCATGAGCGCTTTTCAGTCAATGCTGGAGATGGGGCACTGCTTACAGTTTTTTGTAAAGCTTCCCTGATCGGTGCGGGTATCTTGTCAGCGGTCTATTGTGCTTTGGTGATGCTGGGATGGATCTATGCTCCTATTTTGGCCGATCAGCCGCCGCAAGAAATGCTAGGCTTAATCGCTTTAGAAGCGCTGGGCACCATGGCAGCGCCATGCGTCTGTGTGGCGGTTATGTTTGCGTGCTTAACGACAGCCATTGTATTGGCTTCGTTGTTTGCTGAATTTTTGCGCCATGATGTCGCAAAAGATAAAATGGGACATACCACGTCTCTAATCATCACGCTATGCATTGGCTTTCTGGTATCGACATTAGATTTTGCCGGGATCGCAGGTTTCTTAGGTCCGGTGCTGGAAGCGGTCTATCCTGCACTCATCATGCTGACGGTGGTCAATATCGCATATAAATTTTTGGGCTTAAAAGCCACCCATTGGCCTTTTACATTGACGTTAGCTACGAAGCTGTGCTGCTTATAATCGCTGGTTGCCACGTGGTGACATCTCTTATCTGTCCCTGTCGCTAAAGTCCCTAAGGTCGCTTAAGTCCCTAATGTCCCTACATCTGAGTGATTAGAACGGTGTTCCTTATTCCAAATGTAGCGACCTTAGGGATGTTAAGCGACCTTAGGGACTTAAGCGACAGGGACAGAGTTAGTTCTATCTACTTCCCTTTAAGAAAATTAAAAAAATGATAGGTTATCGGTTTTAAAAAAGGATTATCTTTGTTAAAGTGCCTGTGACATTTAGAGATGTCGATCAATAGGAGGCCCTTTGTCAGAGATTAGCCAGGTGATTACTGCCTATAAGGACATCTACGATGTCGTCATTCCTGACTTAGATTATTATTTGCGACAAATCGATTGCCGTGATGGATGTCCGGTCAATACAGATCCTCGGGCATACATGATCGCCTTGCACGCTGGTAACTTTTTAGAGGGCTATAAGATTGCACGAGGTCCCAATCCCTTTGCTTCCATTTGTGGCATGATTTGTGGTGCTCCCTGTGAGATGTCGTGCCGCCGCGATCGCGTCGACAAAACATTAACGATCCGGGCCCAGAAGCGCTATTTAGATGAGTGGTTTGGGCTCGATAAAGAAGCCCATATCAAGTCGCTAGAGATGAGCTATGCCCGCGGATCCACCCATCCCACTCCAAATGGTTTACGAGTTGCTTGTGTGGGTGCTGGTGTGGCGTCGCTGACAGCCGCACACGATTTATTGCGCTTAGGCTATGCTGTAGATGTTTACGAGATGATGCGTAAGCCCGGGGGGATGTTGGTGTATGGTGTGCCTGCCTACCGTTTGAAAAATGAGATCGCGTATAACGAGTGTTTTGCCATCGAGCATCTCGGCGCAAAAATGCATTATAATGCCAAAATTGGCCGCGATATCACCTTGACTGAGCTGCAAGCGCAATACGATGCCGTTTTTATTGGTGTAGGTTTGTGGAAATCGCGTGATTTACCTATTCCTGGTGCCGATGGTCCCGATGTGATACGCGGCATTGAATACCTGCGTGTGCGTTGCATGGATGAAGAGTGGAAAATCGGCGATAACGTCGTGGTCGTTGGTGGTGGCAACGTGGCTTTTGATGTGGCACGCACCTCGGTGCGCAATGGAGCCAAAAAAGTGACGATGGTGTGCTTAGAGACACGCGATGAACAGACCGCTGACGAATTTGAAATTGAAGATGGCGTAGAGGAAGGGATCTCAATTATAAATAGGGTAGCCCCTATATCCGTTGAAAGAGATGCTGAAGGGCGTGTGACAGGGTTGAAAGTGCAGCAAATCTATTCGCTTTTTGACTATACCGGAAGATTTGCTCCACAGATCATTCCCAACTCGGAATATGTCATCCCTTGCAATACTTTAGCCCTAGCTATTGGTCAAGCCATGGACACCAGCCTATTCAATGGATGGGATAAAAAAGATCAACTGACTCTTGACCGTGGGATCATCAAAACAGAACGAGGTACCAGCCGTACATCTGTTAAAGGGGTCTATGCAGGCGGAGATGCTGCATTTGGTCCAGCCCTGTTCATCACAGGCATTAGGCATGGACAAGAAGCGGCACGTTCGATCGATGAAGATTTACGAGGGGCTAAGCCCTATCGTGAATATGTTGGTGAGTTCACAGAGCTTTCACCGATGCGTGACAAAACGTATTTGCGCACAGCATGGTCGCTACCCACCATGCAGTCGCCTAGTACCCGTGTGCACAATAACGATATGGTAGAGAATAATTATACCGATGAGGAAGCACATCAACAGGCCAATCGTTGTTTACAATGTCATGTTAGCCCCGTCTTCGATGGTACATTGTGCATCAAATGCAATGGATGCGTTGATGTCTGCCCATGCAGCTGTTTAAAGCTTGTAAGAGTGGATCAAGTGAATTTAGATCTGGGTGAGGGCAATATGCGACGTGCTGTGGATAATTTCTATGGGGTTGATTCCTCATTGATGAGCGAAGAAGAATTGGCGCAGATGGGTAGTGTGATGCTGAAAGATGAAGATCTATGTATCCGCTGTGGACTTTGTGCCGAGAAGTGTCCGACCCAAGCCGTGACGATGGACGCCATGAACTACTCTTTTCGGTGGATAGGTTAGGTAGATTGTGCCCGAGTAAAACCCGTGCCCGTGTGCGTGCCCGTGCCCGAATTTGTTTTGGTAAGCGATTTTTTAGGATAAAGCATGTATATATGCCTGATGAGTTCTGTGGCCTTAGGATTAGCAAGTATCTTTGTCTATCTGTATTACTTGCGGCAGGGACAGTTTGATGATCCTGAAGATGTAAAATATCAAATGTTTCGCGATGATAATGACGATGAAAGTAAGAGCTAATGTTATGGTAATTAATGCATGTACCAATGCTTTGAGCTAAGGCACATGTTCACGAGCGTTAAGAGAATTTAAAGAGCGAAGCGACGTGCAAAGCATTGTAGCTTAGGCTTTAGAGGTAATTCCGTAATTAAAACGCCCCAGATTTTAGGGCATTTTTTACGCATACTAGATCCCTATCTTGGAGATTTGGGCCATTAGCCGATCATTCCGCAGGCAATATTAGTGAATATTACCAAGGAAGGATAGGCTAATGGCCCAAAAAAGGCCCAAAATATGGGGCGTTTTAATTACGGAATTACCTCTTGAGCCTGAGTTCGTTTTGGCGGGCTTCAGCCTGCCACGCGCAGCGAGCGATAGCGATGCATGACGCGCTCGGTGTCGTGGCCTCTCAAACGTAGCCTAATTGTCCGAGGCTGAAGCGGTGGATACTTTTATGCTACACTCGTGAGGCCGCGAGACTGAGCGCGTCATGCATCGCTACCGCTCGCTGCGCGTGGCAGGCTGAAGCCGTGCCAAAACGAGCTCAGGCTAAAGCCTAAGCTACAATGTCTTACGCTTTGCTTCACTGCTCGTGAAAATGTACGAGTTAAATGCAAGCTTAGAGAATTCGGGCACGGGCACGGGCACGTTCACGAAAGCAAACGGGCACGGGAGCATGCACTGAAGAAATAAAGGGATAAAATGCCAAAGTATCGAAATTCACTAAATACCAATCAAGATGAAGACCCTTTGATTTCGCGTCGCTCTTTTTTGGCGCTCATGGGTGTTGGAGCATGTGTCGTGGGAGCTGGTGCCTTGACAGGGGCTTCCATGCTAGGCTTCCTTTATCCTAATGCCATGAAGATTGCGCCTAGTGTGTTTTCACTGGGAAGACCGGAAGAAGTGTTGTCACATGATGGGAAGATTTTTAATCCGAAACAGAAGGTCTTCATCGAGACAAAAGATGGCAGAGTGCGTGTGCAAACAGCTGTATGCACGCATTTGGGATGCACAGTGAATATGGTGGAGACAGGCTATTCTTGTCCGTGTCATGGATCGACCTATGATATTCATGGCAGAAATACGGGTGGACCTGCCCCACTGCCTTTAGTCTATTATATGGCGTTCAAGGGAGCTTCTGGCGATATCCTCGTAGATAAAAATAAAACGACATTGGATTGGGATGCAGCGTGGTATGCCCCATCGTCATAGTAAAGAATCAACGTAAAGGCTTTGACCCTTTTTCAAAGCCTCATTCATAGCAAAGGATTGTGACAATGGCAGTGTTTCAAGGAAAACCCAGAGAATCGTGGGGTGAGTATTTAGTCAATCTCCCCTCGATGTTTGTGCGATCGATTTTTCGACACAACTACCCAAATAATGACGTCGACCGCTCTGAAATTGTTTTCAAGAACTTTTTTTTACATTTTCATCCCGTAAAATGTCATAAACATTCACTCGATCCCTTTTATACACTCGGTTTAGGGGCCATTACGACGAGTTTATTTCTGCTCCTCACCATTACAGGTGTAATTCTGATGTTCTATTATATTCCGGCAGAAGATCGGGCCTATGACATCATGAAAGATTGGCAGAATACAACTCCATTTGCACAGATGTTTCGCAATATGCATCGCTGGAGCGCCCATATGATGGTGCTCTTTGTCTTCCTTCATATGTCGCGCGTCTTCTATACAGCTTCATACAAAGGAAACCGCCGCTTCAACTGGGTAGTGGGTGTGACATTGATGGTCTTGACACTCATCCTTTCATTTACAGGCTATCTCCTTCCTTGGGATCAATTGGCCTTTTGGGCGATTACTGTTGGTACTAACATTGCAGGGTATGCGCCCAATTTACCAGGCTTTGAATACAATGTGAATCGTGTGATGCTGCTCGCCTCCACCAATGTCGGACAAGATGCTCTCATACGCTTCTACGTTTTACACGTGGCATTTTTGCCTTTAGTCACTGGTACACTCATTGGTGTGCACTTCTGGCGCATACGCAAGGATGGGGGTCTCTCACGCCCGCCTGAAAGAATACGCCCCGATCCTATACGAGTTGTGCAACGTTCTGATACTAAAGAATCTTTTGCCCCAGGAGTGAAGCGCACCTATGGGTTGATGGAACTGGTCAGAGGGACCTGTCCTACGGTAGATAAAGGACCATACAATTTTGTATTCACCTGGCCCCATTTGCTACGGGCAGAGATGGTAGCATTTCTATTGACCACGGTGCTTGTGCTTGGGTTGTCGTTGATTGATGCTCCGCTTGAAGAGCCGGCAAATCCGAGTAAGCCGACGAATCCTTCAAAGGCGCCGTGGTATTTCTTAGGTTTGCAGGAGATGGTTGCTTACAATGCATTTTGGGGAGGAGTGGCGATCCCTGGTCTGATGGTTGTGGGATTGATGGCTATACCCTATTTTGACCGCAATCCGCATGGTGAAGGGTATTGGTTTCACCGCAGTCGATACGTGGCTATTTTCTTATATACCGCTTTTATGACATGGCAGGCCATCTTAATTGTGATCGGCACATATTTTAGAGGTGCCAATTGGGGATGGGTGTGGCCGTGGACCGAAAACTTTGCTCGCCATTGAAACTGCGAAATAAATTAATGTGTTACGAAGGGAATGACAATGCGTTCTGAACGGTATCAAATTGCACTAATCACTTTAGGGTTAGCTGTCACAGCACTATTTGGGTACTTTGTGTATCAGGAGATGTTTCCTGAGTATCGCATTTATCAGAACGATTACGTCGCTTTGGAAGAATTTCGCTCGACATATAGTGGAGAGCCTCCTCCTGCATTCAAAGAAGGCGTTAAGCAGGTCGTCTTTGAAAGAGAAGATAGAGGTCCAGCACGCATCGATCGATGTGTCTCTTGCCACGTAGCGCTAGAACTCCCCCATTTCTCCCCAACGAAGATCTCCCATGATGTCAATGGCAATATTGTGCGTACTGCCAATGGTACTCCTATGCAAGAGCCCAATGAAAACTATGTGTGGGCTAGGTTGGATCAAAAAATCGCCGAACTTCGAGACGAAAAAGTCAACGCACAACTCAAGCAAAATGGAGAAAGTGGTGCAGTCGACAAACGTTTAAAAGAAGCAAAATCATTTGAGGCTCTTAAAGTAGCCTACGTTGATGAGCATGTGTATGATGTCACCAAAGTGCTGCGCATGCATCCACTTATTGGCAAAGAAACTCGTCCTTTTGAATTCCATCCAATCGAAGAATATGGATGTGTTTCGTGTCATAGTGGCAATGGACGTGGATTGACCACTTCCACTGCTCATGGTCCAGTATTTGACGGACAGTATGAAGAAGAATACATGGGTCCTGCTCCACAGTTTTTAGAGCATGATCCAGAGAACGATCCACAGTTTGCGCGAGTATTCAACCATAAGCCTGATGATTCTCTATTGTTTCAGACGACACCTATCTTAGTTGGTAACCTCATACAATCGAGTTGCGTCAAATGCCACGAGCAAAGTGCCGTGGCCTTGCTTGGAGTTGCCAATACGACTGGAGTGTTAGCAAAGCAAAAAAGCAAAAGTGTGGATTATATCCAACAAGGCTTCATGAATGAAATGCAGGCGTTGCTTTCGTTGTATAAGCTAAAAGGTATGGTCAATAGTGAAGGTGTTGACCACACTATTGCACAGCTAAAGCAAACGCAAGCAGATCCAGCAACCTTACCTTTAGAGCATGAACATGTCACAGGGCAGTTAGCATTCTTACAAAATGTGCGCGGAATAAATCCAAACACCACTAAGGAAAGGGTTCTAGCCGCTATCGATCAATGCATGGTGGGTATGTTGGGGACTCAGACTTTAGTCGAAAGTATAAGTGCAGAGCTTGCTAAAACTGATGACCCACAAAATACCATCAGTAAATTTTTAGCGGATAATGTACATACCGCTGGAGCCGAAGGCACATTGTTTGTAAAGCGAGAAGTCGCAAATTTGCAACAAGCATTATTAGAGCATGTCGAAGCTACTCAACGCTCTGTCACGAATGTTGTGGACGATGAATCTGTTGTCTCTGCTATGACTAACGACGTCGATTGGCTCACCAAAAACTATCATCGCGGCGAGCAACTATATATTTCACAAGGGTGCTATGCTTGTCATCGCATTTCAGGACTATCACATGGGGGTGTCGGACCAGAACTCACCCGCATTGGAGAAGGATATCCCTGGTATATCAAAAATAAAATCATGTGGCCTCAAGGGGATTTAAGAACTTCGACCATGCCTAATTTGGTGTTGGATACCACAGAGATGGAAGACTTAATGACATTTCTTTTGGCTCAAAAAGGAAGACCTCAATCTATTTCAGAAACCGACTACAAAGTGGCCTTACAACAGTGGGAAGCTGGACGTAAATTGCCCTTTGAAAAGCCAGTCACTCCTTCGCAGATTCAAGACCTACGATTTTCAATGACAGTATTTGCCACCGAAGGATGTGCTGCCTGTCACCGTTTACAAGGGTATGAGTCAAATGTTGGCTATAGCATTGAAAAGGGAGAAAAACCCTCCTTTGATACTTTATATGCAGAACGGCAGTGGTTCCAGACTCTATTTCCAGAGGAGATACGCGGTAGTAAGCTAGTCGAAGTCATAGAAAAGTATGCCCAAGAAATCGACCAACGCATCAGCGATGATGTGCGTCAGGGGGCCTTACTCGAAGAAATCGAACAGAAATTTCCCGATAGCATTGAAGCGTTCTATGCCAACTTCCGCTATGCCTCTAGAGCTAAAGATCATCAATCTGCACAGCACGCCACACAACCGCCAGGAATCGCCAATAAGATTGAAGCTCAAAACCAACTCGAAATATGGAAGAAACGCGTCCATCGTGTGTTGATGATGTATGTGCAAGAATATGGATTAGGCCGTCTGATTGGACCCCGTCCCAATTGGTCTGGAGTATACCACAGCGATGAATGGCTGCTGGAACACTTTCATAATCCTACTGGGCATGTGCCAAGGTCCATCATGCCAATCCTCCCCTTTGATGAAACTAAATTCTATGCTTTGACTTATATGCTCGATGTATTAGGCAAACGCAATCGCGATGCTGTTAGAGCCATTTGGGAGCATAAAGGCTTCGATCCGGCATTGGCCTTTCATATTCACTGTGCCCAATGCCATGGAGATTACTTACAAGGCAATGGTCCGGTGTCCACGTGGATCTATCCTATCCCTAAAAATTTGCGCAATGCCGAATTTCTGCGCAACTTAACACGCGAAAATGAGATACAATCGATCATGCATGGCGTCAAAGGCACACCCATGGGGCCCTGGGGTGAAGTGCCTGAAGACAAGATGAACTATGATGGTATCCCTGTATTGACTATCGATGAAATCACCAAATTGGTGGACTGGTTGTTCACTTCATTACCAGGAGGTACAGTCATCCGTGGCCACCAAGATGTGCCTAAATGGAATTATATGCCAAGTGATGTGATCGAAGAGCTGCATCGAGAAGGCACAGAGTTGAAAGAAGGGGATTACTTCCAGGATTATGAATCAGGGCTGCTTCCTGGAAAGAAAAAAACACCGTTGGGTGCTGCTCAAGAAGCACTCGATAAAGCAGCACATTATTATGCTGCATTAGATCCTATTGTCTATGTAGCACAGAATGCGGCACTTAAGACATTTGATGATAAAGTCAATGATGTCTTCGATGTAAAACCAAACCCTCAGCTTGGAGGAGAAAAATATCTCTACTACATTAAGAAGAAGTACTACACCGAAAATAATGTCGAGCAAGGAAAGAAGTTTTTCGAGTTGAATTGCGCCGTTTGTCATGGCGCTGATGCTGATGGCTCTGGAGTACGCGCAAGTGTGATGGCAGATGCCAAACCCCGCATGCTAACGAATTTAGATTGGATACACACGCGCGACGATTTGCGTCTTTTGCGTTCCATAAAATATGGAGTACCAGGCACAGCGATGACCCCTTGGGGTGATTTTACCAGTTCGTTGCAGCGTCTACAGCTGGTGATGTTTATTCGCTCGCTAAGCATTGAAAAGGCTGCCCGAGAAGCTGTTTCAGAGGAATTGTATAAGTCTTTCGATAAAGGCATCTTGCAGGTGGAAAATGCGCGCATTGCTGAATATAAAGCTTTAGATACAGCCCAAAGGAATTTTGAAGATCTTCATAAAAAGCAAAAGGCTGCCTATGCTGCGGCGCAAGTGAATATGAAGGAGATCTCAGAGGCTACGACATTATATCAACGCCAGCTGTTAGCCGAAGAAGAGTTGCGCCAATATAAAGCGCTCGATCAAGTGCTGCTCGATTTAAAAGAGCAGATCGCAGCCGAACGAGAGATCTATCAAGGCATCGCCAGTGACATGCTTACTGCCAACTTGGAAGAGCAGCCCGAATGGCAAATCCTATTGAAGATGATCGATCTCAACGGTTCGCGAATTACGTATACCGACGGTAAACTTATCATAAATAATGATGATAAGATCAAGCTTGAATTAACTAATTACGCCAAACAACTCAGCAATAGCTTAGATGTTAAAATTGATGCGTTGACGAAGTTGCAAGAGGAAAGTGGCAAAGCTCCTAACTTTTCTGAAAACGAAACACAGCAAAAAAAGTTACGCGCACAAAAGATTGCATACAACAAAATCAAGAGCAAAGTCCTGACTGGCATGGAGCAGATTTCCCTATTTTGGCAGCAAGAGAACAAATTGCTCACCGATTACCAAAAGCAAAAAGAACAGCTAAAGCTCGCACGTGAGGCTAAGACCCTGATGCTATCTTGAATTGATCAGATTCAAGATAGCATCAGGGTCTAAAGAAAAGTCAATTGCAAAAAAATAATGTGTGGAAATGAATTAGATAAACAAGTTATTAAAAATATTCACAAAAATATAAATGAGCATATGCAAGCAGTAACAACAACAAGTCCGACCAAATACAACGACACTCCTGTAAAAGTAATGCTTTATCCCGCCATTATTTTCATGGTCTTAGGGATGACGATAGGGACGTTTTTGGCGTTTAATACCTTTTTATTTCCCGACTATTTTTCGGGAGAATATATCCATTTTGGCCGCGTACGTCCCGTGCACGTGGGTTCTGTCACCTTACTTTGGCTTTTATCAGCAGATATTGGGTTGATCTATTACTTTGTGCCACGCCTGTGTGGAGTGAGCATTTGGAGTCCTACGATGGCCTATGTGTCAGGCGCTCTTTGGTGGACAGCCTTAATCATTGGTGTGTATTCATACCCTGTGGGAACGAATTTTGGCTGGGAATATGCTGAATTACCTGATTGGGTATCACTGTTACCTGTTAAGATGATGACCGTCGTCGCTTGGGTGTTGGTCGTGATCAACATGTTTATGACCATTGCCACGCGAAAATTTCAGAAGATGTATGTGTCCCTATGGTATGTGATGGGAACGTTGATTTGGACGAGCTTTACCTTCATTACCGGAAGCTATGGTGTCAATTGGGTGCCAGAAGGGATTTCACGCGTTAATGTTAGCTTCTTCTATGTGCACAACCTGGTAGGGTTGGTCTTTACGCCTATGGGCCTAGCAACGGCTTATTACTTTTTGCCTAAGTTAGCCAACACCCCTATTTATAGTCATCGCCTCTCAATGATTGGCTTTTGGTCTGTGGCTTTTGTCTATGCCTGGGTAGGTGCACATCATATCATGCATGGGCCGATGTCACAGTGGTTGCAGACTACAGCTGTGATCTTTTCGATGTGGCTATTTATTCCGGTATGGACCGTCGTCACTAACTTATTTGCAACACTGAAGCCTCAATGGCAGCTATACACACAAAGTGCTCCCATTCGCTTTCTGATGATGGGCAACATTTTTTATTTGCTCACATGCATTCAGGGGCCACTGATGGCTTTACGCAATATCAATGAGATTACCTCTAAGACTGATTGGGTCATTGGCCATTCCCATATTTCACTGTATGCCACGTTTAGCTTCTTCGCTATGGCTGGCATCTATCAGGCCATCCCTGTGATTACGAAAAAGCCCTTGTGGTCTGAAAGACTAGCAAATTGGCATTTCAATTTGAATCTGTTAGGAAGTATCCCTTTTCTATTGGCGCTATGGATAGGAGGGTTTTGGCAGGGGATGCTCTGGTCCACATGGGCGAACGGGACAAGCTATGCCGAATTTCATAATAACCTAACACTGCTGTCGTTTCTAGATACCATCGTAGATATGCAACCCTTTTGGCTGATGCGTGGCATTGGTGGTTTAATCATTCTATTCGCCAATATTCTCTTTGTAGTCAACATTTTCAATACGATCGTATTGAGGCCTGTGCGCTCTGAAACTCTAGTGAAGGCGCAAGTGAAGGTTGCTCCATGAGTACACCAGAAAAACATTCCAAGCCACAACAACAGAGTATTTCCCAAAAAATCTATGGATTCATGCATGGAGTCGAACTTTCCGCTGTCTTAACGGTAGTGGGGATCATCTTGCTCTTTTCAGCTTCTATCTTTGTAGTGCTGTTGGCACCCCGTTATGTAGATCCAACATGGACTACTCCCAGCAGCCCGTTCCAAGTACAAATGTATGAAGTTTCCGATCCTAATATCTATGTCAGCAGTACCGGCACAGGCAGCTCCACATTGCAGTATTTATATCATCTGAAAGAAAACTATACGCTGCTAGCCTTTCATGAATTGGATGCTGTACGCATTGTAGCCCCTCCGGACTTAGAGAAATACATCACCAAGGTCCATGAGCCCCAGCTTAAATTAACTTCAACCTTATTGATGCTGCGTCCACCGCAGCGCACAGAGGCATTCGATGCTATAGCAGCGGCAGATGTGATTCGCAAGGAGTTTCAGAGCGATTGGGAAAGCAAACATCCTAAGTGGAAAGAAGAAGGGCTTTTGCGACCAGGCTTTGACGTAGTGGAATTGTATAAAGTTGAGGGTAAAGAAGCTTTTGCCGTAG
Source organism: Chlamydiota bacterium (assembly GCA_013286645.1). Lineage (GTDB taxonomy): Bacteria > Chlamydiota > Chlamydiia > Chlamydiales > Parachlamydiaceae > JABDFJ01. Next base: position 17,943 of record JABDFJ010000038.1, read on the forward strand.
CCTCTAGCGAGGGGGCTGTAGAAAATTGGGTGGAACGCGGCAATTTTAAGCTCCTGGATGATAAGGTGCAACAACCCTATCACAGCGATGTTGGCGTTATTTATATCAATAATCCGATGGAATATCGGGTGATGCATATTGTGATGAATGATCAAGAAGGATGGCAATATGATCCGAAAGGGGAGTCACTGAAAAATTTTGAAGAACTGCAAAACCATCCTCTTCAATTTAAGTCTAAGGCAGAGCTCATCAGCTACGGTGAACACATCTATGCTATCGAAGGATGTTGGTATTGCCATACGGATCAAACGCGGACTTTGGTGCAAGATGTGGTGTTGAATGGTTCCGATTCCTATCCAGCTCCTCCCTCGACAGCTAATGAATATATTTATCAGAAGATTACATTCCCTGGCACTCGCCGTATTGGTCCCGACATCTCGCGTGTGGGCATTAAACGTCCTAGCCGCGATTGGCACAAAGGACATTTTTGGTCACCAAAGACCGCTAGTGAAGGTTCAATTATGCCTTCGTTCCGCCATTTTTTCGATTACGATCCTCGTGGCACATCTAAGAGCGAAGCAGGCGTACCTAATTATAAATTTGAAGCGATCTTCCAATATTTGATGACTAAAGGCACGCGCATTACACCGCCCACACAAGCATGGTGGCTGGGTAAGGATCCTGTTGGTACAAAAGAAATTATTGAAGGTAGGCGTACACTACCTCCATGAGCATATTGATAGTGACATTTTTAGCGTTTGCCCTCGTAGAAGAGCGCGATAACAGTGGTATCTATGGTGGTATCCTGCATTACGCTATGATATTTGCGTTTATGGGCAGTGCGCTTTTAGCTTTCGTCTATTTTTGGCTGAAAGGAAGACTCGATATGGATGAAGAGCCCAAGTTGCAGATGATGCGTGAGGATGAGACGGAGCATACACATGAACCATGAAAATGAAAATATAGATCCTAACATCGAAACATATGGTGATGAAGGCATCGCCTCAAACAATGCTATCGTGCCGCGCTGGCTTAAATTTAGTTACCTCTTTTGGATCTTTTGGGGTTTTGTTTGGTGGTACTACTTTTGGAATGGCAGCTATGGATGGCTCGACAGGGGCTATTGGTTGCAATTGCAGCGGGCGGCCAACACAACCTACCCCTTTCATGTAGATACAGAAGTCTCACCAGCCCCTCCTGAGGAAGTTCCCCCACCAAAGGCGCAGCCTTGAATTATGGCTAAATGCGCAGCCTTGTAGCTCAGGCTAAAGCCTAAGCTACAAGGCTACGCCTTTTGTGTGGGGTGTTAGGTCTGCGTGTTGCTTTTGACGAGGAAATGGGTGCGGCGGTAGAAGTCGACCATGTGTGTTTGCATGGTGTTATTAGGCATAAAAGCCTTTTGGCATTGTGGTAAGCTGTTGATAAAAAGCTGACCGTAGCGCTTGGTCGTCAGACGATTGTCAAGACAGACAATGCAGCCGCGGTCGCGTCTGTTGCGGATAAGGCGACCGAAGCCCTGCTTGAATTTAACGATAGCTTGGGGTAGAGAATATTCCATAAATGGGTCGCCGCCACGTGCTGTGATGGCTTCGGAGCGCGCTTGGATGATGGGTTCGCTAGGGACCTTAAACGGCAATTTGACGATGATGACGCAACGCAGGGCATCGCCCACCACATCGACGCCTTCCCAAAATGAATCGGTACCGAAAAGAACGGAGCGATCGGTATTTTTGAATTTATTAAGCAAACTTTGGCGGTCATCATCGCCCTGTTTGAGGGGGTTGTAGCGCAGCTCCCTCAGACGTCTCTCTAGTAGCTCAAAACACATTTTTAGCATAGTGTATGAAGTGAATAGCACGAAGGCATTGCCGCGGCTTGATTGGAGTGTTTGCCAGATCTTTTCTGCTGCTGCTTGGACAAAGGTTGGGTCGCTAGGGCTCGGGATATCGGAAGGAATAGCCAGCATGACTTGTTGTTCGAAATCGAAAGGCGATTCGTAGATGTATTCCTTCACTTGGCGGTGGATGAGATCTGGTGTTAGTCCCAGACGGCTGCGGATGAAGCGAAAGTGTTGGGCTGTGGTGAGGGTGGCGCTGCACAGAACGACCGTGGAGAACTTGCTGAAAAGGAAGTCGACTAGGATTTTAGAGATATCGAGATTGGCATCAACAAGCGCCGTGTTGATCATCGTTTTGAGCGGCTGCACTTCGATCCAACGCACTTTATCTGTAGGAAGAGTGTCGGCAAAGAAAGCATCGATGATAGCGCTGAAGCTATTGAGGCGTGAAGCTAGAGCTTCAATTTCGAAGATGATGCCTTTGAGTTGGTCTTCTAAGGCAGGGTTGTTGAGTTGTTTGACATCTTTTTGCAAGGCATTTAAGGCTTGTGTGTAGCGCTGGATAGCCAGGCTGCATTCTTTAGCTTTGGGCAGCAATCGTTCTTTCCAATAAGGTAGTTTCAGATGGTGTGGCATGATGCGCAATTTATTTTCGCCTTGCGGTTGCTCGTCCCCATGATGTTGGGTGTGCAGCGTTTGCACGAAGTCGAAGAAAGCTCCAAAAGCCTCGTGCGTCAATTGTAGCAGGTCGCGTCGCATTCCTGGCAAGTCGATGGTCAGACGGTTGTGAATGGAAGAGACAGATTGCGAAAGGTCGTTGCGGTAGTGAGAGACGATTTTTTCTTTGATGAGTGGTAGCTTGCCTTGCATCTTGCCCCCTTTTTCTGCCGTGATGCGCGCCATAAGGCGCATCACATCCATCTGGCTGACGCGGGCGGCGAAGTAGTCGGTGGCGATATCTTCGATGTTATGAGCTTCATCGAGGATAATGTGGTTGTAGTTTGGCAAGATGGCAGGGTCTTTGTAGTTATCATTTTCCGCCCGCCGTACAAGGTCGGTAAACAGCAGGTGATGATTGACAATGAGGATTTGGGCTTCACTTGCTTGACGTCTAGCTTTGAAGAAATGACATTGTTGAAAGTATGGACAGCTATTGCGATTGCAAGTGTCGCTTTCCGCGGCGACTTTTTCCCAAAGTGCAGAGGAGGGAGCAAACGAGAGCGAGGAGCGCGAGCCATCATGCGTTTGCTCTTTCCAGGCATCGATTTTCTGCAACTCTTCGGCTTCTTGTGGGGAGAGGAGGAGAAATTCTTGATGTGTTTCTTCGAGTTTGCGCAGGCATATGTAGTTATGCATGCCTTTGACAAGGACGCTTTTGAGGTCTAGTTTGAGAGCTTTTTCGATGAGGGGGATGTCTTTATGCAGCAGCTGTTCTTGCAGCGTGATGGTATTGGTGGAGATGACCGTGCGTTCTTTTGTCTGTGCAGCCCACAACATTGCAGGGATGAGATAGGCTAGGCTTTTTCCTGTGCCAGTGCCAGCCTCAATGAGGGCAATATGGCGCATATTGTAGGCATCGAGAATGTTATGCATCATCTGCTGCTGTTCGCGACGCGGCTCAAAGCCCTTGAGGAGATGCGCTAATGGGCCATCAGGACCTAAGATTCCGAGAGCTGCTTTGACGTCTAATTTGGATGCAGAACTCTCGGAATTGTAAAATGACATGGATGGTACGGTGTATTACTCAGCTTCCAAAAGATCGAGGAAGGCTTTAAGCTGTTTTGAGCGAGTGGGGTGACGCATTTTGCGTAGGGCTTTGGCTTCGATTTGGCGGATCCGTTCGCGAGTGACATTGAATTCGATGCCAACCTCTTCCAGTGTTTTGGGTTTGCCATCGAGCAAGCCGAAACGTTGGATGAGCACCTTGCGTTCGCGATCTGTAAGGGTGGCGAGCACTTCATTCATTTTGTCTTTGAGGATCGAATAGCCAGTTGCTTCCGCTGGTGAGTCGGCGGTGGTGTCTTCGAGGAAGTCGCCAAATTGGCTTTCGCCACCATCACCCACTTCGGCTTGTAAAGAGATAGGATGTTGCGCGATTTTATAGATCTCACGCACGCGTTCGGGTGTGAGGCTAAGCTCATTAGCGAGCTCCTCAGGTGTAGGCTCACGCCCTGTTTCCATCATAAGCTTTTTAGCTCCACGCAACACTCTGTTGATCGTTTCGATCATGTGTACAGGAATACGGATAGTACGCGCTTGGTCGGCAATGGCGCGTGTGACCGCTTGTCGTATCCACCAGGTAGCGTAGGTGGAAAATTTGTAGCCGCGGCGGTATTCAAACTTTTCGACAGCCTTCATGAGGCCCATATTGCCTTCTTGAATGAGGTCTAGGAAGGAGAGACCACGGTTCGTGTATTTCTTGGCGATGGAGATAACTAAACGCAAGTTGGATTCCACCATTTCGCGTTTTGCTTCTTGGCTTTTGTCCATCCAGCGTTGGAGCATGCGTACATCTTTCTTGAAGTCATCAAGAGAGCGTCCAGCGGCAAGCTCACGCTTATGCAGCTTGCGCTTGGCTGCTGCAAGCTTCTGGGCAGCGAATTTATTCCTTTCAGCGCGAGGGCCTAACTCGATGATTTCTTTTTCGAGCACTAAGAAACGATCGTAGGCGCGCATGATGACTTCGCCGAAATCTTCAATAATATTATGGCGGCAGTGTAAGCGGCGCAAGTAGGCTTGGGTGCGGACGCGGCATTTCTCGACATCTTCGGCATGTTTGAGGCGTTCATTTTTCTTGAGTTCTGCAAATGCGACGTCATTGAGATAGTGCTCGAGTCGGGCATCTTCTTCTTTGAGTAGGGCGGTAAGTCTTGGTAGTAATGTCAGGAATTCTTGCTTGTTGATGACTTCTTTTTCGCTGATAGACTTATCGAAGCGCTCTTTGCCTTGGAGCAAGTAATTGGCGATGGAGATCGCTTCACGTGTCGAATAGCGGAAGCGCATGATGATACGTTCGATTTGGATTTGTGCTTTCTCGATGCGTTTGGAGATTTCGACTTCTTCCTCACGTGTTAAGAGAGGTACAGAACCCATTTCCTTAAGGTACATCCGCACGGGGTCGTCAGGAGTCCCTTCAGCACGTCTGGGAAGGCCTTCAAGCTCTTTAGCTTCTTTTTTGCGTTCTTTTTGCCGTTCTACATCGGCCTGATTTAGGATCTGGATGTCCATGCCACTGAGGAATATCAGGACTTGATCGATCTGTTCAGCCGAATCAAAGGTCATGGGGAGAATTTCATTGATCTCCTCATAAGTAATGAATCCTTGCTCTTTGGCTAAAGAAACAAGCTCATCAACTTTTTGCTGATGCTGCTGTGAGAACGCGCTTTTGAAATTTGATTTATTCATGCTTTCCTATAAACGACTCATCTGGGAAATTGATGCTGGGTAAAGAAACTAGGCAAATTAAAAATCAGGCAAGTTATATCTGCTATGTTCCTAACTTCAGATAGTAGAAAAATTCTGTACACTAGTCTAGTTTTTGTCAAGGTCGACAACATCTTTTCTAACTTATCTGCTGTTTTGTGGATATATTTCTTTTTAAAAAAGATAGCCTTTTATCTCAACTTCTTTCAGTGATTCCCGCTAAAAAAAACCGTGCCCTTGCCCTTGCCCGAAAATATGGGACTTTACGAAAAAAAAGTTGCTAAAGTGATCGCTTTTCATTGAGAAAGTTTATTAGCGGGAATTGCAGAACTTCTTTTTAGGAGCGCAGCAACTTAAAGAAAATGGACTGAATGGACTGAATTTGTGCTTTATAGTATAGTTCTTTCATTAATTTAGGTGGTATGATGATTATATTTAATGTTATGTTGTTTTTTGTTTCTTCTTTTGTTTTTGCTTGTTTTTTTAATGCAAAAGAAAATGTTCCTTTATTTGAAGGTGAGCACGTAAAACTTGTCTCGCCGGCCTTGCCTTTGGCCAAAGGAGCCATAAAAATCGAGAGCAAGTGGCAGGGGCGCCATTTTGTCGATTGGACGCGCCAGGAAAATATTGAAGCCTATCAGCTCATGCAAAAGATCATCGGCTTATGGGAAAAGCAAGGCATTGCGAATTATTTAATCCTAGGCAGAGAAAACCAATCAACCTTTGAGGGCTTTGCTTGGGAGATGGTTCCTTTTTCCACGCATAGCTTTGCCCTTGAGCACTACTGGAAGCAAATCGAGGTGATTGCGCGCATTTTCTTGGGATACGGAGTTACCATGAGTGCTGCTGAGCGCTTGCAACAGCATAGCGATTTTCAACACTATGCCGCGCTGTTATCTGCGCCGCTTGCAGACAAAGATGAGCATTCGCTTCCTAGTAACGATGCCTTTTGCTTGCCAAAGGTGATTAACGCACAAGCCTTGATTGATGCCCCAGAAAAAAGTGTCAGGGTGCTTTACGATTACAAGCCGCTGACAAAATATCATTTTCTGATTGTCACTAAAGCGCATCAGGAGAGATTTTCAGATGTCACCCAAGAGAGCTATGTGCAAGCCTCAGAGTATGCGCAGCAGCTGATCAAAAAGTTTGGCAAGGCAGAAGAAACCGTTTACTTGCATCACAAAACGGGCAAAGAAGCCGGACAAACGGTGCCGCATTGGCATATGCATGTGGCTTTACCTCAAGCCGAAAGTCAACTAGGGAAGATTTGCCGGGTGCTCTATAATTTAGTGCGCGGGGTGATGCCGTTAAAGCCTGCCGTGCTTAAAGCACGTGTCGACGAGTTGCGCACAGAGTTAGAAAGGACCTAAAGAGGT
>JABDFJ010000039.1 GCA_013286645.1 Chlamydiota bacterium
GTGTGTTTGAACGCGAAGGTCGCGAAGCAAGCGAAGATAACGCGAAGATGTTTTTTGTTTATTGGAAGTGTAAGTTTAGTAAAAATCTTTTGAAACTCTCGAGGCTGAGAGCAAAGCATCCTGATCATGGTTTTCTGTCAGTCTCTTCGCGTTGCCTTCGCCTGCTTCGCGACCTTCGCGTTCAAAAGCTAGGGTCGTGCATCCTTCGCTATCGCTGCAGAGGGGGTAAGCGCTGCGTTAAGCGTGGCCTCTTGCTGCGAGTTCTTTGAAGACATAGGAAGCGTGTAGACTTCCTCCTTCTTCACGCACTGACATCAAATTGAAAAACCCACTACTCCAGGCAGCAATCATGCCTGAATGACTTGCAAATATCACGCCTACTCCAAGGATATGCGAAACAACCGTACCGTATATAGCTTGGAGATCTTTTTTTAAGGCTGTGCCATGGCCTTCGACATATTCTTTAAAGTAGGCTTTTAGCATCGGATCGCTCGCGCTTTTGGCTTTAATCGCACAGGTGGTAGCCGCCGTAGCGTGATAAATACTCCCTACCGCTCCTGCCAAAATAGGAACTACAAGATTAGATATCGACAAATTCGGAGTCTATTACGAAAATGGCGTACATTTTAGGTGATATAACCGATAAATCTTGCTTATATTACCGAAAATGGCGTACATTTTCGGTAGATGAGTACGAAAATGTCGGAGGATAAAAAGTGGTTGTTGAACGTTTATTAAAGCTAATTAAAAACCATAGCTGTTTTCTTTTTGGACCCCGAGGTGTGGGCAAAAGCACGCTGATCAAACACACTTTTTCCGAGAATAGTGCTCTCGTTTTAAATTTATTGAAAACAGAAATCCGAGAACGTTTTCGCAGAAATCCAGATGAATTGGCTGAAATTGTAAAAGGATTGCCCGAAACTATCACACATGTTGTGATCGATGAGGTGCAAAAAGTGCCACAACTATTGGATGTTGTTCACGATTTAATCGAGTCAACTTCAAAGTATTTTATCATGACAGGATCAAGTGCGCGCAAATTAAAAGCGGGAGGGGTCAATCTGCTAGCGGGAAGAGCATTTGTTTATCATTTGCATCCTTTTAGTTTTTTTGAAATCCCAGAACGATTTAAGCTTTCAGATGCTTTACAGTGGGGATTGCTACCCAAAATCTTGGAATATTCCGATGCTGATACCAAAATGCGCTATTTGCAAGCCTATGCACATACATATCTTAAGGAGGAAATTTGGGAGGAGCATTTTGTCAAGGATTTAGAGCCTTTCCGCCGTTTTGTCGAGGTTGCCGCCCAAATGAATGGTAAGATAATCAATTATTCTAAAATAGCTCGTGATGTAGGTTTAGAGGATAAAACAGTTAAAAGCTATTACGCGATTTTGGAAGACACCCTGCTAGGCTTTTTCTTAGAAGGATATCAACATTCTTTCAGAAAGCGTTTAGTAATAAAACCTAAATTCTATTTTTTTGATACTGGAGTGGCAAGAGCTATCGCGCGTTTTTTAAGTATTCCTTTAGTGCCTAGCACGCCAGCTTATGGTGAAGCATTTGAGCATTTTGTCATTTTAGAATCCCTAAAATTGCGCGATCTCTTTCATTCAGAATATAAATTTAGCTATCTCCAAACAAAGGATGATAATGAGATTGATTTGGTCGTCGAACGTCCCGGAATGCCAATCTTATTTATAGAAATTAAAAGTTCTACTCATGTAACAAAAGAAATGATATCGAGCTTTATCCATTTAACCAAGGATTATGGCCCCTGTGAAGCTATTTGTTTATCGGATGACCCTTTAGAAAAAATGATCGAACATGTTCGTATTATTCCTTGGAAAACGGGTTTGAAACGATACTTCGGATTACCAATAGAAAGTAAGCGTTAGTCTTAGCTTCTTGCTAAGAGTTCTTTGTAGACATAGCTAGCGTGTGTTGCGTACTCGTCTGGGTCTGTTAAGTTTTCACGCACTAGCATCTTATTAAAAAACGACATACACCATGCAGCCACTCCTTCTGAAGGACCGAAAAGCATCGGACCCAAAAGGATAGGGCCTATTCCACACAGATTTAACATGAGCGTAAAGCTTATAGCTTCAAGATCCTTTTTTAAGGCTTTACAATGGCCTTTAGTAAGCTCTTCAAAGTAGGCTTTTAGCATCGGTTCTCTCGTGCTTTTGGATTTAATGGCGCAGATGGTAGCTGACGTGGAGTGATAAATAATCCCTACTAATCCTGCTAAAATAGGAACTACAAGGCCATAGATTAAACGAGCTACGAAGCGAATAGGTTTACCAATATATCTCGAAAAACGATCTTGCCCTTTGTTAGGCGGATTCAATGTGTCTGTCTTGGCCATCCAACGCAATGCTTGTCCTGCAAGGGAAGCAGGCATTTCCTTATCTGAAAGCGGCAATAATGAAGGAGTTACTGGTTTTTCTTGTGGTAGAGAAATTAATTTTTGTTCTGTTAATTGTAATGGTTGCATAATTTTCCTTGGCTTAAAAAATATTAAAGATGAATTATATAGTAAAACATCTTTTAATTCAATTGTTAATTATATTCTTTTTGTTTGATTTTTCTTTGCTGAGTGGATTATACGTACATGTTCACGAATGGCGTCAACTTAAGGAAATTATTACCATGCAAAAACTGTGAAAAAAACAATTGGACATGGACTTTATGGACGGCATGGACTGAGTGGACTTTATGGACTAAAAGTGGACAAGAAAGCTGTCCATTCAGTCCATGCCGTCCATTCCCTTAAGTTGACGCATTGTGTGAACATGTACGATTAAACGGGAATTATGCAATTACCTCTTTAGGTCCTTTTTTCTGTACGGCTTCGTTTGACGCTTACTGGGTAAGGGCAAAGGTCTTTAGATCTTTACATAGCCTACATAGCCTATCTCTGCGATATCTTTTGCCGACCACCACATGATACCCAAATCCATAGTGGAATACCAGATATCAGTGATTTCGTCTTCAGCCTCGTTTTCATCTTGTAGTTGCACATATAAGTTAAATTGCTCTTCGCGATAGTGCTTCTTAGCATTTTCTTCAAATTTACGCACACTTTGCAGAAGTTCGCTAGCAGTAGCTGTGGAGTCTTTTATTTCTAAAATGCGCATCATTTTTTTAGACAGCATGGCATCTTCAAATATTTTGATCGCAGCGAAACCCTTTCCGGTTAACCTTAACTCTCTTAGGAATGGGAGGTTAGCTTTGATAATCGCCTCCGTTACCTCGGCATCTTCCGATTGTTCATTCAGGCAAAGCCAGAGAATCTTTAGGGTGGGGAGCTTTAAATTTTTTAACAGAAGCAATGTGCACTCTTTATCCAAAGTCCGTTTAGATCCCGTCAGAGCCAGCATAGTTATCGTTTTCGATCTACCCAGCCAGCTTGTCAACACATCTATATCAGCTGGTAGAAGCTCATGGTCGTGTAGGATAAGGCTTTTTAGCGGGGTATTATTATCCCTAATCGCTTTAAGCAAGCATGAAATCGTCTCGACATGCGCTTCAATTTGATTGATTTCCAAATTTTTAAGCGTTTGATTCCCCTCAATGAATACCTCTAAACCGGCTCCCAGACTTGCCGGATAAGGCTGTGATCCCAGTATATGCAAACCATTAATGCAAGAACGGTATTTTTCTTGTGCCAGCTGTTCCAAACAATGTGGATCAAACGTACATTTTTCAAACACAAGCTGTAATTGGGTATTGCGATCCCAATTAATTAAAAACTTATCAAAACAACTTAAAAAATATTCCCAATGGAAAGCATCGAAATGAATTCCAACAAAAGTCAACTTAATCTCATTCTGGGCGAGATACTTCTTTTTCTCCCAGGCGTTTGCAATTTCCTTACCAACAATTTGGGGAGCATCGTTGATGCATTCGGTAATTTTTGAACAGTACGTGGGTTCATTCAATTTATTTAGCTGTTCTTGCGTAAAGGTACAATTTTCAAAATGCAGCTTCAGTTTATTTTCTTTAGGCATGTGTTTAATTAATCTACAAAAAATCTTCCAGCTATCTTTATTAAAAACAAAGCTGGTGAGTTTAAAATGTTGATAGCCATCATCCATTAATTTTTTTGACTCTTGCCATTGATTTGTAATAGCATCAGCAAGTCGATGATCTTGTTTTTTCTTTGTTTTCTCTGTATTCTCGATTTTCTTTGGTTTAGGACTTAATCCTAACTCATGCGCTGGAGATGGTGTGGGGGAAGGGGATGAAAATTTAAGTCGAGAAGAAGAACAAAAAGGTTGAAATAAAGACATATTAACCGGATTTAATAAATAATTGATTTTAATATACTAAAGTGAAATAAATAAATCAATAATTTTTCCTCATTTCACGGGTGGTTAATAAAAGCGCGCCGCGATTTTGTTAAGTACCTGTGAACATGCAATGACGTCAACTTAAGGAAATGGACGGTATGGACGAATTGGACTACCTGGACTACCTGGACGACTCTTTCCAATACGTCCAATTGAGACAATTGCAAAAGTCAACTGCTGAGCAATAAAAATAACATGATGGGCAGGATGGACAGGATAGCTTGCAAGGTGTAAACGCATTCATTACTCATAAGTACTTAAGAGAAAGGGATGCCTTTGCCTCATTGCAGTTATCCTGCCTATCCTGCCCATCATGTTAAATTTGTATTCTCTTGTTTCTCTGCGCCACAGCGTCTCTGTGCCTCTGCGTTACATTTGAGTGTGAACGAACCCGTTTATTAAGAACAATTAGACAATAAGCATAAACCTGCTATTTTTTGCTCGTGTTCTGACTTTTGCAATTGTCTCAATTCGTCCATACCGTCCATGTCCAATTGTTTTTTCACAGTTTTTGCATGGTAATAATTTCCTTAAGTTGACGCCATTGCGTGAACATGTACGAATAGCCCCGTTAGCGGGCTGAACGTGGGGTTCACATACAGTAAAAAAAAAAGCGCGAGAAGCTTTGCTTCTCGCGCTTGATTGTGACAGACTACAGTCTTTTAGGAGCTTAGTAGTCCATGCCTGCAGGCATTGCTGGTGCACCTTTTTCGTCGGGGATCTCGGCGACGATCGCTTCTGTCGTCAAAAGCATTGCAGCGATGGAGGCTGCATTTTCGAGGGCACAGCGCGCCACCTTCATTGGATCGAGGATACCCGCTTTAATCATGTCGACATACTCATCAACCAAGGCGTTGTAGCCATGTGTTTCTGGGAGTTTTTCAACTTGTTGCAAGATGATCACACCTTCGAGTCCAGCATTTTCAGCAATTTGGCGCAGTGGGGCACTTAGAGCTCTGGCGATAATGCGCGCACCGGTTTTTTCATCACCTTCGAGGGTGTCTGCGAGCTTGCTGACAGCAGGGATGCAACGCACGAATGCGACGCCACCGCCTGGCAAGATCCCTTCTTCCACGGCAGCTGCTGTAGCATGCTGAGCGTCGTCGACGCGGTCTTTTTTCTCTTTCATTTCTACTTCGGTAGCAGCGCCCACGCGGATCACCCCAACGCCACCAGACAATTTGGCAAGGCGTTCTTGGAGTTTTTCACGATCGTAATCGGATTCTGTCTCTTCGATTTGGCGTTTAAGCATAGCGATGCGCTTTTGGATCTCGTCTTTTTTGCCAGCGCCTTCGACGAGCGTGGTGTCGTCTTTGCGGATGGTGGCCTTTTTGACGCGTCCAAGCATATCAATCGTGACATGCTCGAGTTTGTGTCCGAGCTCTTCACTGATGACTTGTCCACCGGTGATAGTGGCGATATCTTCGAGGATAGCTTTGCGGCGATCGCCAAAGCCTGGGGCTTTGACAGCGCAAATTTTGAGTCCGGCACGCAGACGGTTGACCACTAGGGTCGCTAGTGCTTCGCCTTCCACGTCTTCTGCGATGATGAGCAGGGGACGACCACTTTCAGCCACAGTTTGCAAGAGAGGGATCAAGTCTTTAATGGCGGCGATTTTCTTCTCGTGGATGAGGATGTAAGCATCTTCGAGGATGCACTCTTGTGTTTCTGGGTTTGTCATGAAGTAGGCTGATAGGTAGCCGCGATCGAAGTTCATGCCTTCAACCACTTCAAGCGTTGTTTCAAAGCCTTTAGCTTCTTCCACAGTGATGGTGCCGTCTTTGCCTACGCGATCCATGGCATCGGCGATGATTTTGCCGATTTCTTTGTCGTTATTGGCCGAGATGGTCGCCACTTGTTCGATTTCGTTCTTATTTTTGATCTTCGTGCTACGCTTTTCGAGCTCTTTCACCACTGTTCTAACAGCTTTTTCCATGCCGCGTTTGAGATCTAGTGGGTTGGCGCCGGCAGCTACGTTGCGTAGGCCTTCGCTGTAGATAGCTTCAGCAAGCACAGTAGCAGTGGTAGTGCCATCGCCGGCTTTATCGGCGGTTTTGCTGGCCACCTCTTTGACCATTTGGGCGCCCATGTTTTCATGCTTGTCTTCGAGTTCGATTTCTTTAGCGACAGTGACACCGTCTTTGGTGATGTGTGGTGTGCCATAGGATTTATCGATGATGACATTGCGTCCTTTAGGTCCTAGTGTGACTTTTACGGCATCGGCAAGCGTGCGTACCCCTTTGAGGATTTTTTGACGCGCTTCTTCTTTGAAGATGATGTTTTTTGCGGTCATAAGTCGTGTCTCCTTACAAATTTAATAATTATAATATTGCATTCACAGCGAGGCCGAGAAAAAATTTGGTGTCAGGCCTGCGATTTGCGATTTGGCATGTTTTTGGCAACATTATGAGAGAGGGCAAATCACAAATCACAGGCCAGACACCAAATTTTTTCTCAGCCACAGCGCGCGTGTTACTTTTCAATGATGGCGATCAGGTCGTCAGCGCGTGCGATCATGTATTCTTCGTCGTTGAGAGTGATCTCTTGTCCAGAGTATTTCTCGATGAGGACGATATCGCCAGGTTTTACGGAAATAGGGAGGAGTTGTCCGTTTTTATCTTTTTTGCCTGTTCCAATGGCGATCACTTCGGCTTGTTCTTGTTTTTTCTTAGCAGCATCGGGCAGGATGATGCCGCCTTTGAGTTTTTCTTCAGCAGCCAGGCGGCGCAGTAGGACGCGGTTGCCTAGTGGACGTAGTGAAGTGGAGGTGGAGTTTCCTTTGTTTTTAGTAGGGGCTGTTTGCGTTTGAGCCATAGGTCATGTCTCCTTATGGTTAGTTGTTTGAATTAGATACGATAATCCACGCCAAAATTTTTGTGCAAGCATAAATTTAGCAGATGGTTAATTTAAGTGCTAAACTTTAGCTACCTCAAGTTCTTTTCCTAGTTGGGTCACGAGAGCACCGAATTTCTTAATAGCCGAGGCTACAGGTAAGGGCGATTGCATGTCGACACCCGCCATTTTGAGAATCTCGATCGGGTAGCGGCTGCTGCCGGCTTTAAGGAAAGAGAGGTATTCTTCTCTTTCTTTGGCGCCGCCGTGGCAGACGCGTTCGGACAAAGCAAGCGCCGCGCTGATGCCGGTGGCATATTGATAGACATAGAAATTGTAGTAGAAGTGGGGGATGCGCGCCCATTCCACATGTGTTTCTTCGTCGATGACGACCCGTTCTCCAAAATAGCGTCGATTGAGTTGATAGTATTGATCGTTGAGCAGCTTAGGCGTGAGGGGGATATTTTGTTCAGCCATTTCGTGGATCCACAGTTCGAATTCGGCAAACATCGTTTGGCGGAAAAGGGTGCCGCGAATATCTTCGATCTTTTGATTGATCAAGTAGATGCGTTCTTCTTTGGATTTAGCTCTTTCTAACATCAGGCGCATGAGCAGCTCTTCATTGAAGGTAGAAGCCACTTCAGCTAAGAAAATGGAGTAGTCGCCATATTGGTAGGGTTGGTGCGTGTGTGTTAGCAAGCTGTGCATGCTGTGGCCAGCTTCATGTGCTAGTGTGAAGACATCTTTTAGCTGCTCTTTATAATTCATTAAGATGTAGGGTTGGCTATCATAGCAGCCGCTAGAGTAGGCTCCAGAGCGTTTGTTTTTGTTTTCAAAGCGATCGACCCAACGCTGTTCTTTAAAGCCCTTGCGCAACAGATTTTGGTATTCGGTGCCAAGGGGAGCAACGGATTCAATGACGATATCTTCTGCTTCGTTGTAGGGTAGGCGGATATCGATTTCTGAAGTCAGGGGAACATGCATATCGTAAAGATGGAGAGGTCCGATGTTGAGGACTTTTTCGCGCAGTTCCGTGTAGCTGTGCAATACCTTCAAGTTGCTATTGACAGCTTCGATTAAGGATTTATAGACAGCCGTGTTGATGTTTTTGGGGAAGAGGGCCGCATCGAGACTAGAGGCGTAATGGCGTGCTTTGGCGTTGAAGACATGTGACTGCACTTGCCCATTGAGGAGTTCACAGAGGGTGTTTTCATAGCCTTGGTACTTGGCATATAGCTTCTTGAAAGTATTTTGGCGCAAGGTTCTGTCCTGCTCGCGAATGTATAGGCCATAGGTGCCATGGGTCAGTTCCTTTTCATTGCCTTCACCATCGAGCACTGTGCCGAATTTAAAATCGGCATCGTTAATGGCGCTAAAGGCTTTATGCGGAGCTTGCATAGCTTTGCCTGCCATAGCCATCAGTTCTTCTGCTTCAGGGGAAAGCATGTGTTTTTTGATGCGCACGCATTTTTCAATGTGAAAGCGATAGGGGGTGAGCTGGGGGGTGTTGAGGAATTTTTCGAGTGTTTGGTCGTTAATAGTCAAAAGTTCAGGTTCGAACCATGCAGTTTCTTGACCGAAGTCGTGCAAGGCCGCTAAAATCTTATTTTGGGCCGCTTTATGGTCGTTGTGGGTGATATCTTCATCATGGCGCAGGTGTGCGTAGGTGTAAAGCGTGATGAGTTTTCTGGCAATAGCGAGTTGCAGTTCGAGGGCTTCTTTTAAGATTTCGGCGCTTTCGCCAAGTCTTCCCTTATATGTGGCAATTTGTGGCCAGCGCGGTGCTGGGTGGGAAGGCACTTGTTGGGAGAATTCTTTTTCCCATGACTCTATATTTGGATAGAGGGTGGCAACGTTCCATTGATCTTGTAAAGCGACTTGATTGCGTTCATTAGTCATGAGAGACACCTTAAGTGAAAAATGATGAAAAAGGGAGGATAAAGGAAACAGGAAAAAGGTGAAAGGGGAGATTGTATTGGGATAGCAGTTCCCGCTAAAAAAAAACGTGCCCGCGCCCGTGCCCGTGCCCGTGCCCGAAAATATGGGACTTTACGAAAAAAATGTTGTTAAAGTGATTGCTTTTCCTCGAGAAAGTTTATTAGCGGGAATTGCTGGTATTGGCATTGAAAAAAAAGATTTGCAAAGAAAAAGGGGGGAAGCGTATCAATGAAATGTAGAGTGTAAACTGTATCCTCTTCTCTTTTTCAATTAAATTTTTTTGCGTGTTGTGTCCAAATCGTATCAGTCTCGTGCTGTGTTTGCAGATTTTGGTCTAGTAACGTTTTGAGAAAGTAAAAGGATATCGTTTACGTTTCTCAGCAATCATTATTTATGTAAGGATTTGCTATGATGAAAATGACGACTAAGAAGGCGAAAGTAAAAGGTTCTTTTGTTGTGGGCAACGATCGTGGTTTGCATACGCGTCCCTCTACAGAAATTGTAAAATGCGCCACATCTTTTAAAGCCGAAGTTAGCTTGTTGTATCAAAAGAACCAAGTTAACGCTAAATCAATTCTTGGTGTGCTAATGCTGGCTGCAGCCAAAGGCGCCAAGATTACCGTCGAAGCTGTTGGCGATGACGCCCAAGAGGCTGTCACCTCTTTGATAGAGCTTGCCAACCACAACTTTTACATCAAATACTAATAAACTGAAAAAAATCCTTGATGACGTAAAAGCACGCGACTGCATACAATAGAACTATTTGATAAAGCTAATGAGAGGTAGTGTCGATGCTTTCAGAATTGGTTCAGCTATCCTTCGATAAAATCATGCAGACACGCGCCTATACGGTGGTTGTGTTGGGTGCTGGCGAAAAGCGCTTTGCTATCTATACAGATCCCAGCATCGGCCGCACCTTACAATTATATCTTACGGGCGGCGAAAAGCCGCGTCCCTTGACACATGATTTGATGAATTTCATTTTCAAAGGGATGAATGTGCACATCCGTCAAGTTGTGATCAATGATCTACAGGATACGACCTATTTTGCACGCTTATTTCTCGAACAGGAAATCGATGGCATACGTCATATCATTGAAGTCGATGCGCGCCCGAGCGATTGCATCACATTAGCGCTGATGAATAACGTCCCTGTCTTTTGCACGCATGAAGTGCTCGAAAAAACAATCCCTATCACTGATTAAATACTGATTGAAATCAGGCAGTAAATCTCGATTATATCAGCCGAATTGGGGGTAGGAATTCTTGAGGGCCATAAGAGGTAATTGCATAATTCCCGTTTATCGCTTTTTGGCGCTTTTGCCAAATTCGCCATTTTGCGCAAATCCCCTACTCTTAAGAGTATGTGGATTTGCGCAAAATGGCGAATCTTGCCAAAATCATCCAAAAATCGATTAAACGGGACTTATGCAATTACCTCATAAAGTCCGATTTATTTTTCAACGCAAAGAAAAGGCATAAGTACGCAAAGGCGCAAAGAACAACGAGAGGCAAAGATTGTTTCTAGGGAAAGTCCGAGCCTTTTTGATTGCTGAGGCAATCAAAAAGGGGGGCCTCGCAAACATCGCTTGGGGCGATGTTTGCATAATTTTTGTCTGCGACGCTTTTAAGCAATGTGAAATGCGTCGCAGACAAAAAATACGCTAGCATCGCCCCAAGCGATGCTAGCAAGGCCCCTCTCTTGGATTGTCTCAGCAATCCAAGAGAGCCGCTCAAGGTAATCTCCCAAAACAATCGACAGCTTGTTGTTCTTTGCGCCTTTGCGTACTTATGCCTTTTCTTTGCGTTGAAAAAAAATCGGGCTCTATGGCTACGTGAAAGTTTCGTGTGACGCAGTGTTGCCACCGCAATTTCTTTTATGCCCACAACTTGACTTGTCCGTCATTGTAGCCTACAAAGACTCTGCCTGCTAGATTAAAGAAAAAGCCGATTTCGACTACGCCAGGGATGCTTCTGATGGCAGCATAATCGCTTTCAGGCTTGGGACATCCCTGTGAAAAGACGATATCGATGATGTAGTTGCCGTTATCGGTGATATACATTTCACCCTTAGCGGTACGCCTAAAGGTCCCTTGGTAGCCTAGTTTGCCTAGTCGATAATGCGTCAATTCGTGTGCAAAGGGCACCACTTCAACGGGTAATGGAAATGTGCCAAGTCGATCAACAACTTTGCTTTCGTCGACAATGACAATCATTTCACGGCTACTGCTGGCGATGATCTTTTCGCGTAGCAGCGCACCACCGCCGCCTTTAATCATTCGTTTTTGGTGGTCGATTTCATCAGCCCCATCAACCGTAAGGTCTAGGGTGGTGACCTTATTGATATCGTACATGGTAATGCCACCGGCTTGTGCTTGGTCGGCACTGCGTTGGGAAGTGGCTACGGCCGCGATTTTTAGGTTTGTCGTGCGGCATCGTTCAATGAGACTTTGGATGAAGAAAAATGCTGTCGATCCTGTACCAAGTCCGATCAACATATCATTTTGGATGAGTTCGACCGCAGCTTTGCCAGCGGCTTGTTTGGCGATATCATTACTCTTTGTTGTGTTCATGCTCATGGATGGCTCTGACTCGGCCTTCGAGTTGTTTGGATGATTTTTTTGGTCGTGGGTGTTTTAACTGACGGAGGAGTTTTGCTACAAATTTGCTTTCTGTTTGAGCAGGGTGTTGATTTTCATCAAAATGTTTAAAGAGTTTTGATTTTAAGTCGATGCGTTCAGCTTTATGCCGTTCCAATTGGTGTTCGATGACCGTGCGCATGGCGTTGAGTTTGTCTGCATTGACAAGAGAATCGGTTTCGGCCATATGCTGTTGCAGCTTGCGGCGGACTTTAATGATATGTGGACTTTCTTTTGCCTTGTTAGCCATAGGGTAATCCTTATACTACTATTGAAAATCAACCCTAACAAAAATCAAATTTATAATCTCTTTTTTTGTTAACAAGAATGATTATGGAATGCTATCCTTTTCAATCACACTATACTATTCTTGTTGTTATGCTTAAGAAAATTTGTCTCTCGATATTTTTATCCCTTACATGTGTGAGTTCCTTTGCTGCCACCCCTGATGCCGGCCACCCTTTGATGATTGCTGAACTGCTAAACATCGCCCTCGAAAATCATCCTGCTACACGTCAAGCGTGGTGGAATGCGCAGCGTGCGGCTGCGCTGCTTGGCAGTGCTAAAAGTTCCTACTATCCTAATATGGCTGTCGATGCCGGCATACGTAATGGGCGAGACTTTAAATTTCTCAATGGACCTGACACTGAGTACACAATTGTTGGTGTGGATCTTGCTCTTTCGATGCTGCTTTTCGATTTTGGCGTACGTAGTGCTGATGTTGAGGCCGCTAAGATGTCGCTACAAGCTGCAAATTGGCAAGGAGATTGGAACATCCAAAAAGTCATGGTGCAAGTGTTAGAAAATGCCTACGCTACCATGCATGCACAAGAGGTGCTGCAAGCGGCTGTGATCTCCTTTAATGAAGCAGATAGAATATTGGGGATGTCGCGCGAATTGAATCGCACGGGATTGGTGCCAGTGTCTGACGTGTATACCAGTCAAGCTAATCTCTCGCAGATGAAGATGGAGTTGACGCTGCAACGAGCGCTTTATGACATTCAAAAAGGCAAGTTGGCGGCCAGTCTAGGGCTATCCGCTGATGTTGCTTTGGAGTTGGCTGTGTTGGAGCAGATTCCGCCGCCGCAATGTCTGCAGGTGGAAAAGTTAATAGCGCTTGCTTTCACGCAGCGGGCCGATTTGATGGCTAAGCAAGCGCGGTTGGTGGAATCTTTTTCGCGTCTAGGCAGCGCGCGTGCCTCTTATGGACCCAAGGTATCATTGTTAGGACGTGGTGGATTTAATCACGCGCTCCATGATAAGGCTAATGCGGCGCAGTATCAGATAGCTTTGAATGTTGAAATCCCGGTTTTTAATGGTTTTGATACCATTTACCAAAATAGGCTCGCTTATGCCGATACCAGGCTATCGATGGAAGATTTTGCCGAACTGCAGCTTCAAATAGCTTTGGAAGTGATGACGTATAGTCGCACACTACAAGCTGCGCAGGAGATGATTTCTGAAGCCGATGAATATCTTAAAAACTCATCAAAAGCCTATGAGAGCGTGCTTGCGAAATACAAAGCGGGTAAAGAGCGCATTTATGAAGTATCAAGTGCTCAAAAGCAGCTCGCTGCCGCCCGTGTGCGCTACAGCGATGTTAAGACGCGCTGGCTTGTATCTTTAGCCAATTTGGCTTATGCCACAGGAACTCTAGCCCCATCTATGGAGACACCATGCAAAGCAAATCCTTAATCTTATTCATCTGTGCTGCCTGTATGCTACTCGTCAGCTGTGATTCGCAGCCCGCTGTGCCGGGAGGTGCGATGCCTGCAGTACCAGTGTTAGCTTCGAAGCCTACCCTCAAAGATATCACTGTCAACATAGAGACGATCGGCACATTACAATCTGAAGTGGTGATGGAAATCAAACCCCAAGTCAGTGGCACTTTGCGTGAAGTGCTAGTGGGGGAAGGACAATGGGTGCAAAAAGGCACGCCACTTTTTCGCGTGGATGATACATTGTATGGTATAAAGGTTAAAGAAGCTGTGGCTCAGTTGACCATGGATGTAGCAAGTTACCAGGCGACTTTAAAAAAATTGGCCCGTTATAAGGATCTAGCACAAAAGGATTTGTTAGCCCAGACTGAATGGGATGACCTGGAAGCCACTGCCGAGAAATCTCAAGCTACAATCGATTTGGACGAAGCACGCTTGGAGGCAGCAAAATTGGATTTGGAGCACTGCACAATCTATGCGCCGCTTTCTGGAAGAGTAGGCAAACTCGAGGCGCATGCCGGACAACTAGTGGCGAGTGGACAATCGACGCCATTAGCTACAATTGCCAAATTGGATCCTTTGGTTGTGGAATTTTCCGTTACTGAAAAAGAATTTCCCAAGGTCCCACAACTAGCGGGCAGGATTCAAGTGAAGCCTTTATGTGCCGATTGTGTTGAGAAGGGGGGCTCCATAGATTTTCTTGATAACCATTTCGATGTGAAAACCGGCTTAATCCTCGTCAAAGGAAGGATATCGAATGCAGAGTATGCGCTGCGTCCTGGGCAAACCATGCGCGTGCACATTCCTGTTGCTGTGCAAACAAATGTGAAACTCATTCCGCAAAAGGCTGTGCGTTACAATCAACAAGGTCCTTATGTTTATGTTGTGCAGCCCGACCAAACCGTCGCTTTGCGCCAACTTATCTTAGGTGATGAGCAGGGGAATGATATTGTTGTTCTCGAAGGTCTAGATTTAACTGAGCCAGTGATTACCGATGGACATCTGCGTTTAGCACCTGGCTTAAAGGTGGACATCAAATCATGAATTTATCATCGCCATTTATCCGTCGTCCGGTGATGACGACATTTGTGATGCTCACCATCGTATTGGCCGGATGGCTATCATTTATGAAGCTGCCTGTGAGCGATTTGCCAACGATCGAGCTTCCTCACATTCAAGTGACTGCCGGTTATCTTGGGGCTAGCTCTGAAACCGTGTTGAATCAGGTGACGATCCCCCTGGAAAAAGAGTTGACCCATGTGAAGGGGGTAAAAGAAATTTCTTCGACAAGTAGTGCTGGAGCCTCGACGATCTCAATGACGTTTGATTTGTCTAAAAACATGGATGAGGCCGTGCGCGATGTGCAATCGGCATTGAACCATGCAGAGCCCTTG
This sequence comes from Chlamydiota bacterium, assembly GCA_013286645.1. Lineage (GTDB taxonomy): Bacteria > Chlamydiota > Chlamydiia > Chlamydiales > Parachlamydiaceae > JABDFJ01. Next base: position 14,877 of record JABDFJ010000039.1, read on the forward strand.
ATGCCGCGTGAAGTCGATCCACGTCCAGCTTATAAGCTACAGCAGGATAGTCAAGAACCGATTATGTATCTGATGTTGACCTCAGACCACTCGAGTGTGGGTGAGTTGCGCAATTATGCTGATGCCTACATCATACCTCGCTTGAGTAGACTTGAAGGGGTAGCTCAAGTGAAGACTTTTGGTGCCGAAAAGTCAATATGGTTGCGCTTGAATCCCGAGCTCATGGCTGCACGATACATTGGATTTAATGAGGTGGTGGATGCTTTGAAGCAACAGATTTCACAGATGCCTCTGGGTAGTATTCAAACGAGCAGCAAGCGCTTATCTATAGAGCTTCAGGGGGCTGTGCAACACGCCAAAGAACTTGAGCAAATTAAAATAGGCAGTGGGGGAGTGCGCCTTAAGGATATTGGCGAAATATCTGAGAAATCAGATCAAGACCAAGAGTTTCATTTTGTCACGCCCGAAAAGACTTCTTTAGCACTGATATTAGGGGTTCAAAAGATTAGTGATGCCAACACAGTGGCTATCTCGAAGTCCGTTCAAGAGGTGATTTCAGAGGTGAGCAAGGAATTGCCGGTCTCCATGCATCTCAATTTATGGTTCGATAAGGCCGTGTGGATCCAAGAGTCTATCGTCGATGTGCAGTGGTCACTGGTATTGGCGTTTGTGTTAGTCGTGATTGTGATTTATTTGAGTTTGGGGCGTCTGTCAGAATCGTTGATCACCAGCGTGGCGCTACCATTGTCACTGTTGGGAACTTTTGTCATCATGTTTATGGCAGATTTCAGCCTTGATTTGCTCTCGCTATTGGCACTTACTTTATGTGTGGGTTTTGTCGTCGATGATGCCATTGTGGTCTTGGAAAACATTGTGCGTTACCAAGAAAAAGGGATAGCGCCACGCGAAGCAAGTTTACAAGGGTCTAAGCAGATTTGTTTTACTATTGTCTCCATGACGCTCTCGTTAGTGGCCGTTTTCCTGCCTTTGCTGTTTATGGAAGGGACCAATGGGCGCCTATTTCGTGAATTTAGCGTGACCTTATCAGTGGCGATTCTAGTGTCGGGGTTTGTGTCTTTAACGTTAACGCCGATGTTGTGCAGTCGTTTTTTATCAAAGCATCAAGAGCCCAATCGTTTGCAAAATGGTATTGTGGCAGTTAATCAATGGTTAGTGAAAATCTATGGAAGGACACTTACGCATTGTTTTCGCTATCCTAAGCTGATTATCTCTTTTGCTGTGCTCTGTGTATTGGTAACGGTGGTGCTGTTCATGCGCCTACCTGTTAATCTTATCCCTGGTGAAGATCGGGGATTTCTTTTCGCTTTTGTGAATTTGCCCACAGGCATGGCGTCAGCTCAAGTGAGCGAGCAGCAGAAGAGGTTGGAAGCGTTGGTGCAAAAAAATCAAGAAATCGAAAGCTTCTTATGCTTAAATTTTAGTGGCAACTTACTTTTCGTTATTCGTCTACATCCATTGCCTGAGCGGCCACCCCAAGGTGTGGTCATTGGGCAGTTGCAACAGATTTTTGATGCTATCCCTGGAACACAAGCTTTTATTCAACCCTATCAGCTTATCAACCTGGATGTTGACTTCGGCAATGCGGGTCAATATGAGATGGTGGTGCGGGGGATGGGGTTTGCCGATGTAGAAAAAGCCACACAGACCCTTACCAATGCATTACAAGCTGATGCCGTTGTTTCTTTTGCCAATAGTTCCTTAAAAAATGATTCACCCATGTTGGCCATGCGCATTGATGAGGATTTGGCTAATAAGTTGGGTTTTAATAAGCGGCAGATTCAATCCTTGTTGCAACATGCTTATGGACAAGGTTCGGTCGGTGTGATTCAAAAAGGGGCGACCCAAGAAAAGATATTTATGGAGCTGTTGCCCGAATATCAAAACAATGTCAAAGCTTTGGATAAGTTGTACTTAGCGACGCCTCATGGTAGTTATGTGCCAATGCGAGCTGTAGCAGATTGGAAGGAAATGTTAAGTGCGCCCAGCTTAGCGCGGCGCGAGCAGCTGCCAGCCGCTTCGATCCGCTTTTCCTTGGTAGATGCCGTCGCCCCCAATGTGGGATTAAAGCGCGCTGAAGAAATTGCAGAAAATGTGCTACCTGGAAATGTGAGTGCGGTATTGGCAGGAGCTGCCAAAACGATCTCATCGACAATCTCAAATACACTCTTATTGCTACTTGCTGCCGCGCTGGTGATGTATATTGTCTTGGGCATCTTATATGAGAGTTTCATCCACCCGCTAACAATTCTTTCCTCCCTGCCATTTGCTGGATTAGGTGGTGTATTGACCTTGTTTCTGTTTGGTGAGCCGATTTCAATTTTCAGTGCTGTAGGGTTCTTGCTGTTGATCGGTATTGTCAAAAAAAACGGCATCATGATGGTCGATTACGCTGTAGAAGCGCGGGAATCGGGCAGCGCACCAGAGCAGGCTATCTACGATGCTTGCATGGCACGCTTTAGACCTATTATGATGACGACTGTGGCCGCCGTGATGGGTGCTATCCCGATCGCCATTGGCTTTGGCGATGGAGCGGAAATGCGTCGTGGCTTAGGTCTAGTGATCGTGGGCGGTTTGTTGTTTTCGCAGTTGCTTACCTTATACGTAACGCCTATCATTTACCTTTCGTTTGAGCGCCTTCGAGCTCGTATGAAAAGGACCTAAAGGACCAAAACGACCTAAAGGACTAGAACATTGTCCTTTAGTCGTTTAGGTCCTTTTGGTCCTTTAGGTCCTTTTGATGCTAAGGTTGGTAGGTTCCGATCTAGTGCATTGACAGAAAATTACTTAAAGCTTCACAATGCCTGGGATTGAATGAATTTTTTGCAAGCTCCCAAAATCGGCACGGGCACGGGCACGGGCACGGGCATGGGCACGGGTGTGGGCGCGGGCATGGGCATGGGCACGGGCATGGGCACGGGTGTGGGCGCGTTGAGTAGGAGAAGGATATATGACAAATGTAATAGATGTTTTGAAAGAGCGCGGCTTCATCGATGCTATGACGAGCGAAGAATTGCGCACCATGGCTGAGAAGCCATTTAAGGTGTATTGCGGCTTCGATCCTACAGGCGACAGCTTGCACTTGGGACATATGGTAGCCCTGATGGGGTTGGCCTGGTTTCAACGTTTTGGCCACACGCCCGTAGCTATTGTCGGTGGTGCCACAGGCATGATCGGGGATCCTTCGGGGAAGAGCAATGAACGCCAATTGCTGGATGAAGAGACGATAGCCAATAATGTAAAAGGGATCCGGAAAAATTTGGAACAATTGCTCGATTTTAGTCGTCCGGCGAATCCACCGATGATCCTCAATAATCTCGATTGGTTTAAGAACTTCTCGTTCATTAATTTTTTGCGCGACATCGGTAAATTCTTTCGTGTAGGTCCTATGTTGGCCAAAGATTCTGTCAAAACAAGACTGAATAGCGAAGAAGGCATGAGCTTTACAGAATTCAGCTATCAGCTATTGCAAGGCTATGATTTTTTACACCTCTTTGATCAATATGGGGTGACAGTGCAAATCGGAGGGAGCGATCAATGGGGTAATATCACTGCAGGGACCGAATTGATTCGCAAGGTGCGTGGGAAGTCCTCTTTTGGAATCACCTTTCCTCTACTCACTCGCAGCGATGGCCAGAAATTTGGCAAATCGGAAAAAGGCGCGGTATGGATGTCCCCAGAAAAGTTTTCACCCTATGAGTTTTACCAATATTTAGTACGCGTCAATGATGCGGACGTGATCAAGTTGATGCGTTTGTTGACGTTTATAGAGATGGCAGAAATCAGAGAATATGAAAGCCAGATGCAACGTCCAGATTACGAGCCTAACACCGCTCAGAAGCGTTTGGCAGAAGAGGTAACACGTCTGGTGCATGGACAAGAAGGTCTTGATGTAGCGTTACGAGTGACAAAAGGAGCCGCTCCCGGCGCAGAGACAGCCTTGGATGCTGAGGTATTAGAGAGCATAGCTAAAGATATGACAAGTCATGCGTTGCCTTTATCTGATGTGGTGGGACAAAAAGTCGTTGACTTGATAGTCAAAGTGGGATTACAGCCCAGTAAAGGGGAAGCGCGCCGTTTGATAAAGAATGGGGGCGTTTATCTTAATAATCAGAAACTTTTGGATGACAATTTCAGTGTAGCCCAAAAGGACTTGATTGATGGTCGTTTGCTATTGATTGCAGCTGGTAAGAAAAATAAAGTGTTAATAAGAGTTGAATCTTAAAGGTTTAGGTGCTATTTTTCTTTCCGGTTAATGCTCGAAATGGATAAAATGTAAAAATGTTCTTGAAACGAAAAAACGATTGTCTATGATGGGAATGTCGGTAAATCATTTTTTCAATCTTGAGTGAGTGTCTTTTAAAAACAATTTAAGGAGTTCTGGCTTATGGCAACATTGATAAAGAATAGCACGATGACAAAGAAAAAACTGATCAATTCCATTTCACAAGAAAAAGGGATTCATCCGAATGACGTGCGTCATGTCATCCAAGCTTTTCTCGATAAAATGACTGATTGCCTGGCAGAGGGAGATCGTCTTGAATTTCGCGATTTTGGCGTTTTTGAAGTCGTTGAACGCAAGCAAAAAATTGGTCGTAATCCAAAGAAAGCTGCCGATCCTATCGTTATTCCAGCACGTAATGCGGTTAAATTCACACCTGGCAAGAAAATGCGCAAGCGCATTGAAACACCTGAAAAACAAGCGATTAAACGTCCAGTTCGCGAAAGAGAGCTTGTTAGCGCGTTTTAATGACACCCATATCTTGCTTTCAAACCCTTTATCATCAATATATTGGTGACGCTTATCAGGCAACACCTATTGAAAAGTTAGCAAAAGCCTTTCTTGATCATCAACCCATCGAGAGTGGCCTCGTCGAACAGATTCTTGTTGAAGAATCCGACTTGACAGAGGCCTCTCCTTGGGAACTCGTGGAAAAGTGGCGCGAGTTGCTAACCACGCTTTTGATCGTGCGCGAAAAAAACGCCATGCACAGCTATCTTGCTACTATATTGCAAAGGGTGCGTTATCTTAAGAGTTTGCCATTCTGGTCTGAATTTCAATTGCTTGCTGGATATCGCGCAATTGTCGATGTTTTAGTCGCTCAGCCTACTGAAGACCCCTCCATTTGCCAACTTCCAAGCGGTGCTTGTCCTTTGGAAAGCGGGGGACATTGGTCTTGGGGGGATATTCCTCATCCGGCTTTGCATGCTGAATTAGGTGCAATATGGGGGCTATATGGCACTATTGCCGGCAAACCACGCTTTTTACAAGCAGCCGAGAATTTAGCTGAGTGGCAGCTAAATACTTTGGATCAACAGCTATTGCCTTTTGTGGGCTTGTTTTCACAAGAAGGAGATACGTCAGCCCCATCCCTATTTGCAGCTAATTTTGTGCTTTTTGATGTGGTCGCGCGTATTGCACGTCGACCTGATGTGGCCTTTGTAGCAGAGCGCCAGATGCATCATTTAATGGCTTATATGGGGCAGCACAAAAGTCCGATTTCAGCACATACGGTGATTTTGGCGACATTTATTAATAGTCACACGACGCCGATTGCCACTGATGATTATCGGCAGGCACATAGTTTTGAGGATGGGCATCTGGCATTGGCTGGCTGTCGCACACCTGCCTATAGTGCAGTCGCAACCTTGTTTGGGGGTGGCACGGGATTGGGCTGTTTTCATCATGGGGACATTCAAGTGGTCAATTTTGGGCCCCACCATCTGCCACTTGGTGATTGCCGAGGCTTTGGGGTGGAAGGCAGTGGTCGCCTGTTGGCTGCGCGCTTGAAAACTGTAGCCTCGAGTGACGAAGCCTTTTCTGTGGAAGGGGTGGCGCGTATGGCGCCGCGTGCGAAAGCTACCACCTCGCCTGGTACTTTTCGCCATGGCGATCCAGCGGGTATATGGATAGATACTAAAATCGATTTTGAAAAGAATCGCTTTGGGATTGAAACCACTTATAGCGGCATCTTTGATGAAGCGCTTCCTTCTTTTGCATTTTTTGTTAAAGCCCAAAGGTGTGTGGTTGGCAATAAAGAAACCATCAGGCCGCGTTCTTTCAAGCATTATCAAGGTGCAGTAGATGTTGTACATATGCATGGAGAAACAGGTTCGTTGGGTATTGAAGCTAATTTCGAAGGGCGTGAAATGCATGTGATTCCTCTCGGTGGAGGACACAATTTTTGGGGGGCCGACTTTCTCATTGCCTATCAGTGTGAGCAGGCGATCGGATGTCACCGTTGGCAGATCGCGTCGTTGCATAAATGATTGAAATTGGGGTCTGGCCTGTGATTATGTGATTTGAGGTAGGAAGTGGCTTTTGGAAAATGATATCCTCAAATCGCAAAATCGCAGGCCTGATCCCAATTTTGCTCCGATGCGTGAATTTGTAAAAAATGGTAGAAAGAGCTTTTATCTTTTTTTGTAACCTTATATGATTCTAGCTGTGAAGATTAAGGAACTAGTGCAATTATGACTTTCCCAAAGCTTTTAGCTATTATGGCCTGCGTGTTGTTTGGCATTATTGGCATTGCCGCTATGTTTAAAAACAGCAAAGAAAGTCCACCCCAAATCGATATTGCACATTCAGTGCCTTTGGAGATCGAGCTCGATCAAGAAATTCGAACTGTCGCTAGTGCTCCTAAGGAAACGCCCCCTACGGCCGCAGTTTCACCGGCAGCCAAAGCACAAGCTGAAGCAGAATTGCCTGATGCGAATCGCATCAATGAACTCTTCAATAAAATCGAACCGCGGTTGCCGATCGTTCAAACCATCACCTATAAGAGCCGCGTGCCTTGGCAAAAAGGGCGTCCCGCTTGGCTGTCTGACTACGCTGCGCACTTTACAACGTCGCGCCATTTCATTGCGCGCAGCTTAAATGGCAAACCAGATTATTTGAAGCAAGATATCGCCGAAGGAGATCGCTTTAATGTGCTCCATCCAGATAAGAAGATTAATTTCTATCTCTTAATAGATATCTCCCGCAGTAAGATGTGGTTTTACTACCTCGATATGGAAACCAACGAACGCGTATTGCTGAAAACTTATATGGTAGGCCTTGGAAAAATTGATAGTTCCAAGCCCTCGGGGATGTTGACGCCGCTTGGTAAGTACACTTTAGGCAACAAAATTGCGATTTATAAGCCGAAATTGATGGGATTTCATAATGGTAAAAAGACAGAAATGATCCGCGTTTTTGGGACGCGTTGGATCCCTTTTGGACAAGAAATTGGTGAAAGTACGGCTGCGCCCAACGGTTTTGGCATTCATGGAGTGTCATGGTTGCCAAACGGAAAAGGGGAACTTGTTGAAGATATTGGTAGCATTGGCAGATATGCCAGTGATGGGTGCGTATGTCTTTCTACGGCAGACATGGAAGAATTGTTTGCTGTGATTATTACCCGTCCAACCACGATTGAATTAGTGAAAGACTTTTATGAGGCTCGTTTACCTGGCACAGAAGAGGCTAAGTCGCCCAGCGTAGAAAAGGGATAAAACGTCCTAAGAATTTATTGTAAGGAGTTTGCTTTGGATATATTACCGCACGAAAAACCAATTAATGAATATGTTAAAACCATTGAGCACCTAAAAAAGCAAAATCAAAATAACCCTCTTTTCAATACTGAAATCGGAAAATTAGAGCAAAAGCTAGAACAACTGAAACACAAAGTCTATTCAGAGCTCAATCCCTGGCAGCGGATCATGATCTGCCGCCACCCATCGCGTCCACATACCACCGACTACATCAAAAACATCTGTTCCAGCTTTCAAGAGTTGTGTGGAGATCGCAATTTTGGTGATGATCATTCCATCATTGGAGGTTTAGCCAAAATTGGGGATATGAAGTGTGTGTTGATTGGACAAGAGAAGGGCTGCGATACTGAGAGCCGTATTTTCCACAATTTTGGGATGTTAAATCCTGAAGGGTTTCGCAAAGCCATGCGTTTGATGAAGCTTGCTGAGCGCTTTCAATTACCTGTGGTCTCCTTATTAGATACGCCTGGAGCCAACCCTCGATTGGAAGCTGAAGAGCGTGGGCAGGGGTGGGCCATTGCAGAAAATCTGCGCGAGATGGCGCGGCTGCAGACTCCGATCATTGTTGTGCTTATTGGTGAGGGATGCTCTGGTGGTGCGCTAGGAATGGGCGTCGGTGATGTTGTAGGCATGCTCGAGCATTCTTATTATTCGGTGATCTCTCCAGAAGGATGTGCCTCAATTCTTTGGAAAGATGCGAGTAAGAATGTCGATGCCGCGACAGCGTTGAAGCTTAATGCTGAAAATATGATCGAATTGCAAATTGTCGATGCGATCATTAAAGAACCTTTGGGTGGCGCGCACCATGATCCTAAAGTGGTCTATGATAATGTGCAGCAGTTCCTACTTGAGCAGTGGCAGATCCTTAAAAAAATCAATATCGAATTGCTGTTGGAGCAACGCTATCTGAAATTCCGCAAAATCGGCCAATAATTGCCGTGCGGCCAGGCCAGCCTCCATTGACAGATAGTCCCATATAATGATACCATACAAGTATGAACAAAAAGCATTTGCGCATACTTGAAGCAATCTTCAAAACATCAGTTCAATCAAATATCATCTGGGATGATATCGAAAAGTTGTTCACATACTTTGGTGCAAAGATAAAAGAAGGTAGTGGTTCACGTTTAGCTGTCGAATTAAATGGTGTTCGTGCTTACTTTCATCGCCCTCATCCACGGAAAGAAACTGATAAAGGTGCGGTCGTTTCTGTAAGAAGATTTTTAGAAAATGCAGGAGTAAAGCCATGTTAAAGTATAAAGGTTATACAGGTATCGTTCAATTTGATGACGAAGCAATGATATTTCATGGTGAGGTGATTGGGCTTCGCGATGTAATTACGTTTAGAGGCATCACACCAAGTGAAATTAAAGAAGAATTTGAGCGTTCTATAGATGGATATCTAGATTGGTGTAAAGAACTAGGACAAGAGCCCGAACATCCATTTTCAGGAAATATTCATTTAAGGCTAAAGCCGGATTTACACGCTAAATTATCTTTTGAGGCTAAAGTTTGTGGGTTAAGCCTCAACAATTATATTAACCAAACGTTACAAAGGGCTGTTGGGTAGTTGCATAAATTAACATCTACTGTAGCAGCATATGGAACAGATGAAACGCGCTAATTAAGCCACCCATAGAGGGGTACATTTTCAGGGCATTGCAGCCTGCCGCGGTACAGGATGGGCAAAAATTGGCAGCAGCCGGGATTTGAGCGTATTTTTTGTCAGATTCAGAAAGTTGTAAATCATTTAACCACGTGTTGGTTAATGATTTATAACTTTCTGAATATGGCGAAAAAGACGCCAAAGCCCGCGCGCTGACGATTTTTGCCCATCCTGGGTAGCGGCCTAAGAGAATAGCCCCGCGTGTAGCGAGCGTTTAGCGGGCGGAACGTGGGGTTCACAAAGAGTTAAATTGAGCCCCGGCAGGGGCG
>JABDFJ010000040.1 GCA_013286645.1 Chlamydiota bacterium
GGCTCCTCACTTGCTTGTGCAAGGGACGGGTAAGGCTTTTTCTGCGCTGCTTTGTGTCTCCAATTTTTTAGCCCGAATCACTCAGGCTAAAGCTCAAGTGGCTACTGCAGAGCATACCTTCACCACACCGCCCGAGGCTGAGGGCGAGCAAGGGATACTCTGGACCTTGGCTAAATTGGTTACAGCTGTGACCTTGGGGGCGCTTGCAAGTGCCTGGTGGCAAAAGCGAAATCCTCAGCCTGCTTCTATTAATGACAGGACGGCGGGGCCCATTGATAGTCCACCATCATCCATAGCTGTGAGTCAACCGGAGACTCCAGTGACAATCCTTTCAGCACCACAGCAAGTGTTTAGCGTTGATGCAAAAAAGAATGAAGTCCTTTACTTGAAACAATTTTCGAATGATGAACTCGAAGTTCTTGTGGCATTAATCCAAAAGTACCAAAAAGAAAGTTGTTTTTTAGAAGATCAAATCTTCGAGCGTGGGGCTTATAAGCATCTATTTTCAAGGTCAACGGCTTACTATTGGGTGTTCAAATTAAAGGAGTGCTGCTGTCAAGTCGCAGAGCTAGAAGCAGTTCTGGAACAGCGCAAAAGGCAACCTTCGCACAACAGTGCGCCACAAGCACAAAGTAAGCCGCTCGTAGTGTTAAAAAAAGAGGAAATCTTAGCCTACAATCGACGCATAATTTCAGATCCGGAAGAGGTGCAGCGCAAGCTGGACAAAGAATTTAATTCAGCACAGCAATATCTCGATCTAGGTCGCACTCGCAAAGCGGCTACCTACATTCTTGAGTTGGAGGCTAAAGTGAGGCAATTAAAAGCCTCAAGCGTCACTCAGAGCTCAGAAATAGGAAAAAGCGGTTTTTTTTACATACAGGGGGGGGCGTCCGTCGATGGAGGATGCTTGTCTTAGCACTACTTTGGAAATATCACAAAATCATCAGGTACGCCTTGATGGGGTATTTGATGGACATGGTGGTGGGAAGGATTGTGCTTCATATCTGGAAAATGAGCTTCCAGACTATCTATCTAAGCGACTTAAAGCAGAGGTGTTGGAGCCTGGCTATCAAGGCATGGATTTGAAAGTGGCAGTTTGGAATCTGTTGAAATGTATGTATCCTCGATTGACTTTGCAATATCGAAATTGTCATAAGCAGGAAGACGAGTTAGATTGCCCTAAAAGTACAGCTACCGCCGTGGTGCGTTTTGGAAACATGGTGTGGGCGGCATGTGCAGGTGACTCGCGCGCGATTTTGGTGAAGCGGTCGCAAGGTGCCTATGCTCTTAGTGAAGATGCTAAAGTAGGAGAACTCGATCCAGAGCCTGCGAAATATGCAAGAGACAGCCTTAAACGCCGAGGAGAAATCGTTAAGCATTGGGAAGCAGATCTAGCCCCTCCAGCCCTACGTGTGTTCAAGTATAATGTAGTAGCTCTTAATATGACCCGTTCTGTAGGACACTCTGAGACAAATTCTGGCGTCAATCCGCGGGCTAAAGTGATTTGTCCTTCAGAGGCAGTGCTGGCAGAAGGGGATTTTACCTTGGTTGCTTCTGATGGATTGTGGGATGTGATGAGTTCTAACCAAGCGGGAGATATCGTGCGATTGCTCTCAAAATTGGGCAAAAGTTGTGCCGAAATTGCGAATATTATTGTAAATAAAGCTTTCGAGTGGGGAAGCAGGGATAACATCACGGCCGTGGTTTCTGATTTAAGAGCAAGGGTAACCCCTGCGGTAGATCCATCTCCAGGGATATTTACGCCGCAATTGCTACCAAGCGAGCAAGCAACGACGCCTGCCCTAGTCCCTCAAGAAACAATGCATGCAGGACTGATATGTTAGTTCCTAGTTCATTATCATCACCATCCCTAGCTGGTGGTGGAGTGGGACTTTCTTCACCTGCAGCAAATCCTCGAAACAGACCGGCTGACTCCAGCGTGACAGATGCGGCGGCTAGTTTGCTCTCTCTGTATCAAGTCGCTAGCTTACCAGCTACCATCTCATTAATGGAGGGTGCACATCGAGTTGCTGGGATTAAACGCAAGCGCTCCCCGACTGCTGATTCTCCCTCTAATATTGTTAATCTCGAAAAGGAGTATGCGCAATGGATTAGTGCGCACAATCGACGTTGCGTCGCGCCTGCCTCTATCAAAGGTAAGCTAGAGCGTGCCTTGAATTATGCTCAACAGTTTTTGGAGACGGGTGCTAATCCGCGTTGGTCGACTTGCCATGTAACTCGCAATGTAGAGGTATTAAGGCACAGTGATCAGGCATTGAAGCAACCTTTGCCTTCACAGCTGCATCCATTGCTGCAGCAGGTTGGGGTGGCGACGGCGATAGGGCAGCGTGAAGCAATGGAAGATCGATATTTAGTGACGGTCTTAAATATTCAAATTAATGGCAAAGTTCTACATGTGCCTTTATACGGTGTGTTTGATGGACACCGAGGTGAGGCATGTGCCACTTTTTTGCAGAAAAATATTGGCCCTTATTTAACCAGACAGCTGGCGCAAGAGTTATCGGCCATCGATGATCATGACTATGCTATTTTCAACATATTAAAGCGGGCTTTTGTTGAGTTAGGGGCACAATATAGAAGAGAGCAGCCAGAAGCATCGGCTGGAAGTACCGCTAATATTGCACTGATCATTAAGAAGCATTTATGGGTGGCTAATGTGGGAGATTCACGTGCTGTGATGAGTGTTTCAAGGCGGCCAATGGCGTTAAGCGTTGATGCAAAACCAGGCAATGCATTTGATCGAAGTGTGATTAAAAGACGAGGGGTCTTCAGGGATAGAGATGCAAATGGGCGTAATGCCCGGCGTGCCGGTAAGATTGGGGGATGGTGGTTGAATATGACGCGTGCTGTAGGCTATGATGAAATCCAGGCACCCTTTAACCCGCGAGCAAAAATTGTCAAATATGCCTTGAAAAGCAATGCCAGTAATCTGCTTATCATAGCTAGCGACGGTCTATGGAGCATGGCTAGCTCATCGCAGGTGGCAAAGTCTGTAGCTAGCGCCTCCGGTGATGGCAGAGACTGTGCATCTATTGCCCAGACACTAATCCGTAAAGCGTTGACATTGGGAAGCAGAGACAATATCTCGGTGATTGTGGCAAAAGTCAAACCAGTAGAGGAATAGCTTCATGTACGAATAGCAAATGCTTTATTGTTGATGCATGTTTGTTTACTCTTTGTTGCTGAGTGTTAATTGTTTAATTTTAGCTATGTATTAATACAATGTTGTATTTAAATATAAATTAGTGTATGCTATGCATTCTTTATATCACGCGGTCAGAAGAAAATTATGTCGATGCAAGAAAAATTCAAAGCCATCCTAGCCTCAAGCGCCTTTGATCAGCTTGAGCCCTTTGTCGAGCCGGCCTCGTGGGATACAATGTCCCATAATGACCGAGAACTCCTTGGCATCTTGTTTGTCAAGCAAGGGGAACATCAGCTAAAAAATGGTGATAGCAAGGTTGTGGAGAGTTTTGAGCTGGCAGCCAAAGTCGCGCCATCTAGTCCGCATGTATTTTTCCGCCAGGCGATGATTTATGCCGATCAAGGGCAAAATATTCGCTGTTTGATAGCTGCTAGCAAAGCGCTGGAAAAAGCAACTCATCTCGATCCTTCCTTCATGAGTGCTTGGCATTCGTGGGGCAACATATTGGTGAGAATGGCCCTATTCTATGACGATGTCTCTTATTTCTATCAAGCCGACGTGAAATTCCACGAAGCTGAGCACCTTGCGCAGCAAAGTGGTGGACGTCATACGGATAGCCTTTGGTGGCATTGGGGCGTATGTTGGTATCATATCGGCAAACATTCGGGTGAAGCTGTGGATTTTTTCCGGGCCTTGGAGAAATTCCGTATGGCAGAGAAGGTGGGATGTGAGAGTGGCGAATTTCATAATGACTTAGGCAATGTGCTCACAGATCTGGCATGTCTTGTTTCTGGACGTAAAGATCTTTTTCTTGAGGCTGTCGAACACTATAAGGTTTTTATTGATCAAGCACCAGATCACTACGAAGGATGGTATAATTTAGCCCGTACTTACCAGCGTTTATATGATCAGACATATAGTTTTGACCATTTTCGTGAAGCTAATGAGGGTTTTGCCCGAGCGGCAGCGATCAATGGAGATGAAGCGAGCGTTTGGTTGTTTTGGGCTGAGTTATTGATGCACTCTGGCAAGACCTCACGTGATGTCGAGCGGTTGCAGGCAAGTTTTGGTAAATTTGAAAGGGCGTACCATCTTGAGCCTGATAATCCTCGGCTGTTGCTGCGTTGGGGTGAAGCCCAAATGTTGATGGGATCAGCAACAGAACATCTTGAAATGCTTTATGAAGCCAAGAAAAAAATATGTCTTGCCCTTGAGGTCATGCCTGATGATCCCGATGCTTGGTATGTGTATGGTGTATGTTTAGGAGAGTTTGGGCATTATTTCAATGCGCAGGAGTACTTCCATCAAGCGATTGAAAAGTTTCAATATGGCTTATCTCTTAAAGGTCCCCATGCCTTATTGCTGCATGGATTAGGGCTAGCACATTTTGCCATTGGCGATCTTACTGGAGATGTTCAGGCGATAGAGAAATCGGTAGATTATTGTAGCCAGGTGGCTGAGACGGGCGCGACACTTTTTCCGCAGTTCCTCAATGACTGGGGGGTAGCCTTGATGAAGCTTGGTGAACTCACCAACGAACAATCTCATATTGAGGCGGCAGCCGAAAAATTTGAATTGGCCATTAGCAAGCGCTTAGAAGTCCCTGGTGAAGAAGTCGATGTCGAATGGCTGTATAACTATGGCTGCGCCATGGATTTTCTGGGTGACTTTCATGAAGAACCTATCTATTACGAAAAAGCAGTGCAGGTGTTGTCACATATCCTACAGATTGATCCCGACTACCATCATGCCCGCTACAATTTAGCATTAGCCTATTTCCATTTGGGCGAATTGAATTCCGATGTCGAAAGTTTCCATCGTGCTATCGATCTCTTTCACGAGCTTGTGCAACAAGATGCTGAGGATGAGATGGCCTGGAACGACTACGGATTGACACTGTTGAATCTGGCTGTATTGACAAATGATCCAGCCCACACCCTCCAATCGCATCAGCTTTTTGAGCAGGCTGAAAGTAAGCTTCAGCAGGCTGTAGCTTTGGGTAATGTCAATGCATTCTATAATCTTGCTTGCCTATATGCCCTTACTAATAATTTGCCAGCGGCGATCCATTATTTGGAACGCGCCGAACAGTGTGCGGCGCTACCTTCGGCTGATGACGTCATGCATGATGAGTGGCTAGAAAGCCTGCGCCATCAACCTGCTTACCGGATGCTAGTATCCCGCTTGCTAGCGAATGATATCGAGAGCGATTCCGACGACAGCTAAGCCCGCACCCCTTTCAGGGGTGCAATGTTAATGCCAATCACCCAGGGTTACGCTGTCGCTCACCCTGGGCTACAAGCCGCTACCCCTTTCAGGGGTAGAACACAGTAATGCTCTTCAATAAGGAAAAATGTTACCTATGTGCTTGGACAATGTAATCCATGCACTTAGATAGATTGTAACCCATGTGCTTATTCGGACACCGATACCCCTTTCAGGGGGGTAACACAATGATGTTTATAAACTTTAAATCCTTTTACTCTGTGCTCTACCCCTGAAAGGGGTTACGGCTTGTAGCCCAGGGTGAGCGCAGCGTAACCCTGGGTGTACAATAATACAATATTGCACCCCAGAAAGGGGTGCCGGCCATTTTGGCAACAATCTGTTGAATCGTCACGACACATTTGACGCAAATTGCCCGTTACCCTTTTCATGGGTATCAAAGGTCGAAGGTGTGGATTTGCTTAATAACCCTGTGGGCTAATGTAACTGGCGTGTCTGCGGATGCCTTCTTGGTTGGGCGAGCAGGTTCTTGATAGTGCATACAAGGTGTATTTTGGAACTTCTCATTGGGGTTGCTGGAAGCTTCCTGATATTCTTCTTCGGCCAATTGCAGCATATTCTTTGTATTTTCTATGATAGCGTATACCGCTCCATCTTGTTCGTCAGATAATTTGCTTTTCTTCTTATTGTAGGGGGCTGAAGTGCGCATCGTAGTGTGTAAAAATTGGTTTTCAGAGAACTGAAGGCCTTGCTTAACTTTTAGCAATTCCGCTAGCTTCTTTGCAGCTATCTCTCGTTTAGCGCTCTCTTCGATTTGGGCAGATTTTGCAGTTCTCCCTTCCTGCCACGATCTCACAGGAGATAATATGCTTTCGAAAACCCTACTGATGAAATTGGACGAAGAGCTCTTTGAATCTGATGGGGGGCTAGGTGCCGGATTATTTGTTGCGTTCGGACTTGCTATTTCGGCGGCCTCTGTGTGGGCTTCTTCTTGCGGACATTGTGGTCTACACTGTAGATTTTGACGGTCTGCATATTGTCGTAAGATCATCATTGCTGCTTTGTGTCTTGGATGGAATACTATATTTACAATGTCAAGGTCTTGGGGCGGTGTAGATGGGGTATCTGGCTGTCTTCTTTTGTGGCTTCTTAGGACCCTGTCACTGGAAGGAGGCGAAAGTGCCACAACAGCGCGCTGGTCGCGGACTGGGCTTAGGTTTTGTATTCTGCGATCCATAGGATTAACACTAGCCGGGCTAGGTGCGGGGGTGCATGTTGGCATAAGCGGCTGTGGGCTAGGACTAGTAGCTAATGAGAGTGGTTGTGGCATAGATGACTCTTTGTGATTATAGGGTGAGTTAGGTTTGTTGAAGAGACAATGTATTCTCTATGTGCCTGGATAGGACCGGGGCCCTCCAAGATTGCCCTTGTAGGCATTGTACTGGCTTATTAATGTCATTGCCGTGACGAAACGATCGAGTTCTGTACTAAAATGAGCTAGATTTTGCTGTGATGTGGTAGGTGTGGTAGTTGTGGTAGATGTGGTGGGCGTGGGAGGTGTGGGAGGTGTGGGAGGTGTGGGTTTTGCTCTTTTGCGGCTTCTTAGGACCCTGTCGCTGGAAGGAGGGGTAAGTGCCGCAAAGACACGTTTTCTGCGGTGGGGCTTGGCTGGACTTTGTGGGGCGTCGGCTGAAGACGATGTTGGACTTAGACTTTGTATCTTACGATCGGTAGATTTGATGCTAGATGGTCTGGGGGCGGTGTGTTGTGCCGGCATAAGTAGCTGTGGAGATGACGTGCTAGGTCTGGGACTAGTAGCTAATGAGGTAGGTTGTGGCATAGCGGACTCTTTGTGATTAGTAGGTGAATTACGTTATGTTGGATTTAATTAAAAACTTTATGTTTTTAATCGAGGATGAGGCTACATCTTCACACATATAAAAGTAAATAAAAGAATAAGATGATAGTGAAGCTCCAGCAAGGTATACTGAACGTGATTCAAAATTTGGCATTTCCAGCCTGCCGCGGTACAGGATGGGCAAAAATTTAAATCATTAAATATAAATGACATAAAACCGATAAATCTGTATAATGTAAGCTATTAGAAACAGTCTACAACATATTGAGAACGGTATTTTTATGACACATGATCAAATGAGCCTTTTTTCTATCCAAAAGCAAGAGCAGTCGGAAAAACCAAAAGAAATTTACTATACCCAACGCAAAATACGCCGGGCTTCTCGTAATCAAATTGAGATGATAGCTTCTTCTTTAGATGACATGATTCCTGATGATCATCCAGTGAAGGCTATCTGGGCATATATTGATAATTTAGATTTGTCGAAAGCCTTACTTAAGATTGAATCATACGAAGGATGCGTGGGAAGATCGGCAATAGATCCTAAGATTCTTGTTGCATTGTGGTTGTATGCTACAGTTGAAGGAATAGGTAGCGCTAGAGTTTTAGCACGTTACACTCGTGAGCATCTTGCATTTAAATGGATATGTGGGAACGTTGAAATAGAGAGGAGAACGATCTCAGATTTTAGAGTAAAACACGGCGATTTATTTGAAAACCTGCTTGCGCAAGGAATAGCTATTCTAATTCACGCTGAAGAGATCACGTTGAAAGAGATAGCACACGATGGATTGAGAGTGAAAGCCGACACGTCGAAAAAATCTTTTCATAGAAAACAAACTATTCAACAGTCTTATAAAGAAGCAAAAGAACGTTTAGCTCTTTTGAAGAAAGAGATTGAGGAAGAGCCCAATAAGTTTAACGAACGAGAAAAAGCAACGAAACAGCGTGTAGCAAAAGAAAGGGTAGAAAAACTGAAAGCGGCTCAAGAAAACCTAAATAAAATGCTCGAAGAAAGTGATCTCAATCGGAAAAAGCATAAAAAAAAAGTATTGAATAAGGAAGAAAAAGAAGAGATACGTGTTTCAACAATAGAACCAGAAGCTAGAAAGATGAAAATGCCAGATGGAAGTTTTCATCCTGCTTATAATTTTCAGTTTGCTGTAGATACATTCAAAACTATAATAGTAGGAGTAGATGTTGTCCAAGCAGGGACAGATGGTGGACAAATGTTACCGATGTATAAAAAGATCAAAACGCAATATGGAATTACACCCGAAAGATATCTGGCTGATGGTGGATTTAAAAGCAAAACAGATGTTGAAGAAATGACAAAAGATGGTTGTAATGTATACGTTCCTCTCCAACAGAAAATTAACGGAAAAGACGTTAAGGACATACAAAAGCCAAGAAAAGGTGAAAGCAAAGAAGTGGAAGAATGGCGCAAAAGAATGGCAGAAGAAGGATCAAAAGTTATTTATAAAAGAAGGGGGTCAACCATAGAGCTTTGTAATGCCCGCCTTCGAGAGTATGGTCTTTATCGATTATGTGTGCGAGGGCTAGATAAAGCTAAGAATGTAGCTACGATGTTTGCGGTAGCACACAATATGATGAGAAGTATTGCAATGGGTTTAGCAATTTAGGAATGACCAGAAGGTTCGAGCAAACAAAGAGTCTGCAGAAAATGCGAAACAACAAAACTTTAAATTAAACAAAGGGTTCCAATAGCCCTAAAAGATGGGAGTTGTTTTGGAATTTTGTAGCACCTTTGATTTTTGCCCATCCTGTTCCGCGGCAAGCTACACCCCCCGTGAATATGTACCGAAAAGGACCTAAGGGACCTAAAGGACCTAAAGGACAATCGCACCTTGTCCTTTAGGTCCCTTAGGTCCTTTTGGTCCTTTGTCCTTTATGTCTCTTAGGTCCTTTTTGGGGGCCTATTTGCGCTTGCGCTCGTTCTCGGTGAGGAAGCGTTTGCGCATGCGGATGGCGTCGGGAGTTACTTCGATCAATTCATCGTCTTGGATATAGTCGATGGCTTGTTCTAGGGTAAAGCGGCGCGGAGGAATGAGGATGATATTCTCATCGCTACCAGAAGCGCGCACGTTGGTGAGCTGTTTGCCTTTAATCACGTTGACGATGAGATCATTATCGCGGCTATTTTCGCCCACGATCATCCCTTCATAGACATCGTCGCCAGGACCTGTGAATAGCACACCTCTATCTTGCAGATTGAAGCAAGCGTAGCCATTGGTTTTGCCTGGGCAGATGGAGATCAATACCCCTTTTGTGCGTCCGGTGATGGTGCCTCTCCAAGGAGCAAACTCTTCGAAGACAGACGTCAAAATCCCTAAGCCACGAGTGACGGTGAGGAAATCATTGCGATAGCCCATTAAACCGCGTGTGGGGATAAGGAATTCTAATCTAGTGATGTGGTGTTCATCCGTGTTGAGATGTTGCATCTCGCCTTTGCGACGCGATAGCTCTTCGATGATGTTGCCAGAGAATTCTTCTGGCACTTCGATATGTACACGTTCGATCGGTTCGTTTTTAACCCCATCGATCTCTTTGATGATGACGCGTGGCTTGGAAACGCTAAATTCATACCCTTCGCGGCGCATGGTCTCGATCAAGACGGAAAGGTGCAATTCGCCGCGTCCTGCGACAGTGATCTTATCTTGGTCGCCGCTGTTGTCTTCGATGCGTAAAGAGATGTTGGCGCGTCGTTCTCTTTCGAGACGATCTCTAATTTTGTTCATGGTAACATGTTTACCGCTGCGTCCTACAAAGGGGCTGCTGTTAACGGTAATATCAACCGATACTGTGGGCTCATCCAATTTGATCGGAGGTAGGCGCACAATGTTTTTAGGATCGCAGAGAGTATCGCCAATGGTGACTTCAGGGATCCCTGAAAGACAGACGATGTCGCCAACGCCAGCTTCTTCCATTTCGACTTTCTCTAGTCCGAGATAGCCTTCGATACGTGTGATCGCACAGCGATTTTGATTGCCTTTAGCATCGCAGTGCACGACGATTTGTCCTTTTTTCACGCAGCCATCAAGGATTCTTCCGCAGGCTTGTCTGCCCACATAATCGTCATAAGAGATGGTGGCAGCTTGCATGAGGAATGGAGCCTCGAGACTTCCTTGAGGGGGTTCAACGGCGTTGACGATGAGTTCGAAAAGTGGGCGCATGTCTGTACGAGGATCATCGAGTTGGTGTGTGGCAAAACCAGAGAGGCCAGAGGCATAGCAATAACGGAAGTCCAATTGTGCATCCGTCGCGCCGAGTTCGTTAAAGAGGTCGAAGGTGGCATCCAGGACTTCATCCGGTGTGGCATGTGGGCGGTCGATTTTATTGAGCACAACGATTGGTTTGAGACCCATTTTAAGGGATTTAGAAAGCACGAAGCGCGTTTGAGGCATCGGGCCGTCTTGGGCGTCGACCAATAGCAATACGCAGTTGACCATGCCGAGGATGCGTTCCACTTCGCCTGAGAAGTCGGCGTGGCCCGGTGTATCGATGATATTGATTTTGTAATCTTCAAAATGCACCGAAGTATGCTTTGCAAAAATCGTAATGCCCCGTTCTTTTTCTTGGTCGAAAGAGTCCATGATACGTTCAGCGACAACTTGATTGTCTCGGAAGACATTAGACTGCCTGAGCAGGCTGTCGAGCATGGTTGTTTTACCATGGTCAATGTGGGCAATGATGGCGATATTACGAATTTTTTTTGGTGAATACATATAAATCGTTGTTTTTTAAGGTTTAAAAAGGAATACCATAGCATTTAGTTTATAAAATTACAATAGACTTCTTTCGAAAGTATATGTTTACGTGGTCTACAACTTCCGTGCCCGTGTGCGTGCCCGTGCCCGTGCCCGAATTAATCTACACGCTCTCTTGTATAACTGAAAACCTTTCAACTTTACCAATCACGTTTTTATTTCCAATCTTCTTTCGGGCACGGGCACGGGCACGGGCACGCACACGGGCACGGGATTGCAGTTTCGCAAGAAGTCTAATTTTTTTACTTGTGGGAATAGCTTTTTTAGGCGTAAGCTTCATGTTAAGGAAGGGTGCATGGATAAAGGTTACATCGAAGAACACGACGAATTGGAAGACATTAGCATTCCCACAGGGAATCTTATGGATTCTAAGATTAGCCAGCTCGATGACGCCTTGAATGAAAAATTGGAAAGAGCCTTCCATAAACAAACATCGCAAGTGCTATTGCACGACGTCGCTAAGATCGGCAGCGAGCACGACCCTATCGACTTAGCCCATGCTGTCACTCGTTTGCCTCCAAGTGCCCGCGTGGTCGTTTACGATAACTTACCCGATTTCGTGGCTAAGATTATCTTTATGATTAATACCGGCTGTAGCACGCGCAGCGCCATCTTTCGCCAGATTGATGACAATGAGATCAAAAGCCTCATCGAGATGATGCCTCCCGATGAAGCCGTCTGGATGCTCGATGATATGTCAGATCGGCGCTTAAAACGGGTGCTTGAATTGCTCGAACCCAAAAAAGCTGCGCGCATCCGAGAGCTACAAAAGCACGATAGGCATAGCGCTGGTCGCTTAATGACCAACGAGTTTTTTGCCTTCCATCTCAATACCACCATTGGGGAGGTGACAGCCTCCATCCGCGATAATCCAGGCATCGATCTGACGCGCTCTATCTTTGTTTTGAACGATCAAGAGGAATTGGTGGGCTTTGTTCCTGGACGTAACCTCATGGTCAATCCCCCTTATCTGCCTTTACGACAAGTTATGCGCCCTGTGTTGCATAAAGTCACCGCCAATGATTCGCGCGATGAAGTGGTGGATTTGGTGGAGAGATATAAAATTCCGGCTGTGCCCGTAGTGGACGAAAATGATCACCTGCTTGGCGTCATTACTTATGAAGATGTTGTCGAAGCTATGGAAGATATTGCTGACGAAACCATTGCCAGCATCGCCGGTACGGCCGAAGATGTGAGTGAGCAGGCTCCTATCCTGCAACGCTTCTTGCTGCGTGCCCCGTGGCTATTGGTGACGCTATGTGCTGGTTTGATTACTGCTACCGCCATGGCGCATTTCAAAAACCGTTCTTGGTTTGTTTATGTGCCCTTTTTCGTGCCTTTGATTGCTGGGATGTCGGGCAATGTCGGTATTCAGTGCAGTACCATTCTGGTCAGAGGGATGTCGACAGGGGGGCTGTCTGTCGGCTCACGCTTTAATGCTGTGAGCAAAGAATTGGGGATTGGCTTGTTGATCGGCAGTGTGTTTGGCGTCTTTTGTGGCGTGGCTGTCTATATGCTAAACCATTTGCAAATCCATAGTGCTGGTGGCGATCCCTTGGCGGTAGGCACCACGGTCAGTGTCGGACTCTTTGGAGCATGTTTAGTGGCAACGGTATTAGGGTCATTCTCGCCATTTTTCTTTGCACGCTTTGGCGTAGACCCAGCGGTGGCATCAGGACCCATTGTCACGGCATTTAATGATGTATTATCGACATTGATGTTTTTCTTAGTCGCGCGCGTCATTTATCCCCTCTTTGCCTAATTTTGAATCACCTTCGGTATTATCATGAAAGAATTCTTCGTTCTCCTTGGAATTAATCTTGTTGTTTTTTTTCGCAACCTGATCGAATTTATCAAAGTCGCCTTTCGCTATTATGGGTGCATCCCCTTTTTAAAAGCCGATATTGCTTTGCGGTTGATGTATTTGTTTCACAATCCCTATTCCATCAGTAAGCGTTTTTTAATTAAAAAAGGGGAAAAAGACATTTATGCATACGGGGAGACACCGCTGACGACCTTAGAACTCATCTCACGTGAATGTGGGATAGGACCAACGGATTGTGTCTATGAACTGGGAGCTGGCCGAGGGCGCGGCTGCTTTTGGCTGCGCAGCTTCATCGGTTGCTCTGTGGTGGGGATCGAATTTGTGCCCGAGTTTGTGGAGCGCGCCCAGCGCATTGCCAAGAAACTAGGCTTGCAGCGCATCGAATTTCGACTGGCAGACTTTCTACAGTGTGATTTGCAGGGGGCGAGTGTGTGTTATTTATATGGCACTTGTTTGGAAGATCAGGCTATTGATGTTCTCATCGAGAAGTTTGCCAAGCTGCCGCCAGGCACTAAGATCATTACCGTTAGCTATCCGCTTTCAGACTACACAGAAAAACCCTCCTTCGAGATCATGAAGCATTTTACAGCCCCTTTCACTTGGGGCAAAGCCGATGTCTATATGCAGGTTGTCACAGGCTTTAGAGGCTGACAGGAAAATCTCTTAAATTTTAAGCAGAGGAGGGGCGAATCCGAGGACACCGCATTTGGACACTACGGGTGATAGGCTGCCTTTTAACAAGGGGGAAGAGGTGCTTTTTACAAGCGGCAGGCTCTTCTTTTCTTCTTCAAGCATCTTAAGCACCGCTTCACGCGCTGCGGGAATTGTTAAGCGTAAAGTTTGGTCAGGATGTAGCAGCTTAGCGATGAGGCTTTGCAGCTCATCATCAGGCATTATGATATCGTCTAGGTTGAATACGTCTTGACGCAAGAGGGATAGAATGGCAGAGATTAGATATTTTAAGCCCTCTTTAAGCGTGTCTGTGATTTTTTCAGAACCGAGTTGGATGCAGTCAGTGATGATAGTTTGAATGGCTTTTAATGATTCATCAACTCGTTTCAGCTCTTGAGTGTAGCGCGTTTGGCCTGTAATGCATGCATGTACTTTGGGCTCATCTTTAAGGGCTATCATGTCGGATGTGGCATGATCAATTTTTTTAAGAAGGGTGTTAATGAACTCTTTGACCATTTGTGGGTCTTTGAGGTCTTTGTTATCGTTAGGTTCTGAAGAGGCTACTTTTTGCGTAGATTTGTTAGTCGTAACAACTTTTCCTTCACAAAGCGTCTCAAGGGTCATTTTCTGTCTTATAAGCTCGATGCGTGGAGCATGCGTCTTTTTGTGGAGCAGCCAATAGAAAAGGGCACCTGTCGCAAACACATCGATAGGTAATCCAATAGAGCCATTTTTTTTGAAGCGTTCTGGCGCATAATAATCGACGGTACCTCCATAGCTTGATCCCGAGCCCAAGGGGCCTTTCGAAGGTCTTGTCAGGCCGAGATCCCCCACCACTAAGTGAGAACCTTCCACAAAGATATTTGTTGGTTTGATGTCGGCATGGATGAGGTTGTCAGCATGTAAGACATTGACACCGTCAAGAATATCTAGAAACAGCCTTAATAGCTCCCATTTTAGGGTTGTTGAAGCACCGACACCTTCGATAGCTGGCGCTGCATAGGTTCTATGCACATGTTCATTTCGCACAGGGGCTGAAATATGTGAGTTTGTTGGGGTTAGGCAAATAGAGGAAGGAGCCGCAGAATGGTCGGAAAGGGTGAAGGTCGTATGATTGTCTGATGTGTGGCTGCCAGAAGATGTCGTTAATATTGAAGGGTCAGTCACTATGGAACGGTCGACACTTTTCAACAAGGCGGAAAGGTCAACTCTTTCCAGATCAGAGTCATAACGGTGTTGATAGGTGATGACTTTTTCCACTTCTTTAACACGTGGATGGTCATCTTTATCAAGAATTTTATGTCCGTCTTTGTCTTTATACGTGTATTTGCCTTTGTATTTTGCATAATCTTCGATCTGGCAGATACTTTTTTTACCGATATACTGCCATAGACGTTTCGCTTCTTTCAGTAGACTGTGAATGCGACGCTTATAGCTGTTGGGGTCGTTTTGGCGAGTGGCGGAATTTGACACACGGCGCGTGGTGAGGCGCGCGACTTTTTTGAATGTAGGGAGTTGCCCTTTAGTGAACGTGATGCAAAGAGCATCAGTGCAGTACTTAAATCCCCCTCTAATTCTTTTCCCTTGGTGGGGCAATTTAAGATACATGCGATATTGGTTTTCGGAGACATAAAAGAGATGGGCTTTATGTGAAAGTCTTTCCCCATATTCTTTGACGATATCGGCATGTTTCAGGTTTTTGAACTTGTTAGAGGCATCCTCATTTGTCGCTTGATTGTACCAACTAAAGGCGTCATTGGCGACTTTTTGCAGAAGATCTAATTTCTCTGCTAGTAGCTCTTCTTTGGTGTGTTCTAAGAAGCCATTGAATAGCGCTAGCTTGAATGGATCATCCCCCCTTTTTAAGGGAGAAGGGACAGGCAGGCTTACAGTATTTGGACATGGAGGCGCTGAAGGTGTCGCAAGTCCACCTACAAAACCTTGAGGTGAATATAGCAATTCCGGTTGATATCTTAATGAGACGGTAGCTGACATGCTTTTTATCTAGCGTATTGGTTTTTCATTTCATTATAGGTCTATGGGCTACGCGAGCATGCATCCTACAGTAAAGTTCCGATTTTTGCAAAGGATTTCCGAAAAGCAAAAGCGAAAAAAGCAAAGGCTAAAATCTAAAGGCGAAAGGCGAAAAAATAAAGGCTAAAAGCTAAAAAGAAAAGCAAAAATAGCCGTGCTCCATTGGGTCCATTTTTTAGCCTTTAGCTTTTAGCCTTTCGCCTTTATTTAATGACGGTACAGGACGACTTTATATGATTGTGCGGTTTTGCCTTTCGTGTCATGGGGGTTCACACACTTTGCATGTGGATTCACATACTTTGCCCAGTCTTCTATCTGAGATGTTGGCGTGTTAGCTTTTGATCGGTTGCTGATTTTTCGCAGCTTTTTCAGAAGTTTGTGTTCAAGGATGTCGGGATTTCTTTTCGCATCGTCCTTGACATTGGTGAGCAGTTGTCCAGTGCTCCGAGTTACCTTTTTGAAGGTGGGGAGCTGGTTTCGTGTAAATGTAATGCAAAGAGCATCACGGCGGTCGCAGCCTTTAAATTTTAGGGCGGGCTCTGGCAATTTTAGATACATGCGAAATTGATCTTTGGAGACATAGAAAATATGAGCTTTGTGTGGCAGCCTTTGCTGATATTTTTTTTTGATATGAGCATTTCTAATATTGTTAAATTTGATATCAGGATTTTCATCGCAATCTTCATATTGATGGAAAGCTTGATTTGCAATATGACAAAGAAGGTCGATTTGACCTGCTAACAGTATCTCTTGAGTATGTTCTGTAAAGGCGAGGGCTATGGCTGTTTTTAAAGGATCGGCTGCTTGTTTTGTGGAGGGCATTGGCGATAGGGAGGGCGTAGACGTTACTGGGCTTCCCATAGTAACGGCAAGTTGGGGGAAAGAAGTGGATGCAAGAGAGGGAAGAGTCATATTTGATAGTTAACGTTTCTATTTTATTTTGTTAAACCAGCTCGAATTATCGTTTTTTTATATAACAGAGGATTTAATTTAGCAAAGCTTTTCCTAAAGAGCAGAAGATACGAGCTTAGAGAATCGAGCAGTAGCGCAAAGTGTTGTAGCTTAGTTTCTAGGGCATCGTTCTAGGTAACATCCTCCCCCAAAGAGGACTGACGCTGATGAAATAGTTTCCTATGAGAAGGTGATGGCGTTATAGCGCGCAAGGCGGATGGAGAGGCAGCTGTGTGTCTATTGAACGAAGGTGATCCTGTTACGGTCCTATAGGGTGAGGCGTGATGGCTGCCACTAGGAGATTTGCCACCTTTGCTCTTAACTTTTAGAGGGCTTTGCTTTGAAGGGCTTTGTTGTAATTCTGAACGTTCCCTTTGCATCTGTTCGTGTATTTCATCCAGTGTTTTGCTTTTATGTAGCTGTAAATTAAGGGTTGTATTGCCAATGATCAAGATCATTTTCATGGCAGCTAGTAAGCTGATGCGTTGCTCGCTATTTGAGCGAAGCATTTTGGCGATCAGTTGTTCAGACGTTATTAGCTTAGAAACATCCCACTTGCGGCACGATGAATTTAAGAATTGAGAATTGGAATAAGGTGGAAATTGAGATGGATCACGGGAGGCACTAGGAATGTCGGCACTTTCTTCCAAGCTTTGCAGGCTACCCTGCTTGGAAAGCCGGGGGGACATGGCTGAAGCTGGAGATTCTTGGCTTAGGCTTTCTTTCTGTTCTGGTTCATCTGAATGATGGGGAGACCAGGATGGTGACTGAGGTGCATCGCTGGATTCTGTGTGTTTCGGCGCTTGAAACTCAAGGTCATTATCATCGGGATCAAAATCGAGGGCAGCCTCATCTACATCTTTCACTTCCTTTCCATTCACAGATATTTCATGCGTAAGGGCTTTGGTCAAAGCTTTCTCCAAATACACTAGAGAAGCTTTTGCTTCATCTGTGATGTTTTCTGAGATTGCCAATTGTGCTTGCTCTAAGACTCTTGTAAGCGGTTGTAGATATTCTTTTTGGAAATTCACTTCGGGACGAATTTGACCGTTCATTTGCGCGAAGAGCTCTTCCTCGACAATATCCTTTAGTGAACTATATGCAGAAGAGTTAATTAATCTCTGTGTCTTATAGTCTTCTATTTTTTGCATCGCAGCATTTTTAGGGATCTGACCTTTATCAACATTGGAATTTAACCCAGATTTGATTTGAGCGATTTGTGCAGAGAGTTCATTGATTTGAGCAGAGAGTTCCGCATGGTTTGCTGGTAGGGCTTCTGCAGCTTTTGCTTCGGCTTCTTGGTTATTCTCTAGTTGTTTTTTGAGTTGAGTGATCTCGCTTTTAATCCTGAATAATTCTGTTTGTTTTTTGAGTGGATTGATCTCGCCTTTAATCTCGAATGGTTTTTCGGGATCATTATTATCACGTAGATTATTCATTAGAATTTGCACCCGTCTGAGCTGCTCTTTTTCTTTGTTGACCTGTAATTGATTTACCCATGCAGCCTCTGCACTGAGATTTTGTGTTTGTAGAGGAGTGTTTACTTCTTCAATGGCACTCATTGTGGTGGCTGCTTGAGGATTGTTAAGTTGAGCTTGATATAGCTCACAAAAACTCAGTTGATCTTTTATTCCCTCAATTGTCTCTGGAGAAAGTATCTGTAGAATGTATTTGTTATAGGGTTCAAATAGCTTTAAGATACTGTTCAGTTGACTTTGTTTTTCACTTGCATCCTCCTCAGAGTTTGTCGAGTCGGGGAGATTAAAGAGGTTTAGATCTTGGATGAATTTCATCAGTTGAGTACTCTCTTGGATAGCTGCAAAAGCTACCGTTGCGTTGGGACGAACTTGTGGCTCAAAAGATTTCTTTAGACTTTCAAATCGAAGCACGTTTTCATGATCTAGGCTCATCTTAAGCTTGTCTAAATCATCGCTTGAAATGGTTAGATTTTTTACTTTGGTGGCGATCTGCAGTGCTTTTGATTGGATTTCTTCCGATATTTTTGAAGTTGGTAAAACTGCAGAGCTAACCTGCGCAGCTCTATTATGTTGGGCGATAATTTTTCTTAATTGGAAGAGAGCATCTAGAAATTCACAGCGTGGGGGCAAGTGCTTGTGTTGAAGAAAATAATAAAGAATACCTAAGCTCCATACATCGCTTTGGGGTGATCCCAAGGCGTTTTTGTTACCAGAGTTTTCTGCCGCTAATCTTTCTGGCGAGAAGAAACGGAAGCGGCTGCGTGTGTAATGCTCATCTTCTGTAGATGGGGGTGTATTGAGACTCACTTTATATTGGAAGCCACTCTCTGAGGGAATGATGTTTAGTGTGATCGAATCTACACAAATATTATCAAGAATCACCCCTTGTTTGTGGAAGGCTCTCAGTTTTTTAATTAACTCAAGGTATACCTTAGGGGTATCTGTAGATGGGATACATGAAACGCTAAAGCATGCAGGATCTAGGAAAGAGGTGAATTGCTCTTTTCCTTCTTTATTGGGATAGAGCTTGTCATTTTCGCTTTGATACATCCAATAGCTTTGAAGCGTGCGAAGGGCTTTTTTATCCGCTTCTTCTACGCGGGAAAGAGGGGTTGTCACCTGAATGATTTTTTTGACGGTTGGAAGCTGATTTGCGGCGAAATTGATGCACACAGCTTCAGCAGAATGCAAGGTGATGCCCTCGACGATTTCTTCTTTATTAGTATGGGGGACTTCAAGATAGATCGTTAGTTGGTTTGGATCAGTTTCAAAATAATGGGTTTTATAAGGCAGTTTGGCTAACTTAATCTGTGGATCTTGCTGCTTGGCAAAACACGCATTGGCAAACTCGATGATAGCCCGGCACTCAGGTGCGAGAGGGATGATTCTCACATTTGCTTTTATAAAAGCCGCTTTGAGCTCTTGAATGGATTTTCCTAGTTTCGCTTGTTTTGGTCCTGGTTTAGGTTTTGGCGACAACGTGGAGGAAGAGGAGTACTGTGAAACTAAAAGGGGGCTATGTGGAGTGCTTTGGAGTTGTGTTAAGGGGACTAAATGAAATCTAGGAGTCCCACCTGAAAGGTAAGGACCAGAAGGGGAAAAACTATAAGGTTGTGTCATAGGTATACCGACTTGATTTTGCTTTAGTTTTTACGAATTGTGTATTGCTAGCGTCATATACTACCGCTTCGTTTTATTTTAATAAAATTAAAAAGTGGGAGTTGTGAGATTTCGTTTTTGTATCGAGAGAGTATTATGTATGTTTGTGTATTAGAAATTAAAACAAATTATAATATAGATTGGGTGAACTTTGGCTCTTCACATTGAACGCGAAGATCGCGAAGCAAGCGAAGATATCGCGAAGAAAGTTTTTGTTTATTGTAAAAATTTATTTTTATTGACGAAAATTGATTTTGAGAGAATTTTGATGGGTGAAATTTTTTGAAAATTACCACTCGGAATCCTATATCATGCTTCACCCCGTTCGTTTGCTACTCTTTATTTTCTCTTGTTTATTTGTACTAACACAACATGGATATACTGAGGAAGTTTTTGATCCAGCCACCGAAGCCATCGCCCTAAAGAACATAAAACAATTAACATCTCCAGAGATGGGCTTCGAAAAAGCGGGTGAAGCCTATTTTTCGCCCGATGGAAAAATGATTGCCTTTCAGGCCGTTCCGCACGGGCAAGAACATTATCAGATCTTTACCATGGATCTAGTGGAGAGGATTCCTCGCATGGTGAGTACAGGCAAAGGCGCTTGCACCTGTGCCTATTTTAGACCCGATGGCAAAAAGCTCATCTTCGCCTCGAGTCATACGGATCCAGGGTTATCTGCAGATGGTGGCGAAGTTCCTGGTTATCAGAGACAAGGAGGGCGCTATAGTTGGCAGTTTACTCCTTATATGAATATCTTTGAAGCTAATGTGGATGGTTCCGCGCTGACACCCTTGACCACTGGCTCTGCCTATAGTGCTGAATGTGCATATTCTGCTGATGGTTCGCAGATCGTCTTTGCCAGCAATCGCGATGGCAATATGAATCTCTACACCATGCATGCTGATGGCACAAATGTGCAACAAGTCACGCATACCGTACAAGGGTATAATGGAGGACCATTCTTTTCTCCTAATGGTAACCAAATTGTTTTCAGAGCCGATTATGATCAACCGGACTATCTGCAAATCTATGTGATTAATACAGATGGCACAGCCCTACAGCAACTGACACAAAATGGAGCTGTCAATTGGGCGCCCTATTGGCATCCCAATGGACAAGTGATCGCTTATACCACCTCAATCCATGGGCATAGCCATTACGAGATCTATTTACTCAATATTGAAACTAAACAATCATATCGGCTGACCCATAATGCAAGTTTTGACGGTCTGCCCGTATTTAGCAATGATGGCAAAAAGCTCATGTGGACATCTAAGCGCGGAGCTGATAAGACCAGTCAGATTTTTATTGCCGATTTTATAATGCCTCAAGAACTTAACTAAGGGATGTGTGGTATGTTGAATAAAAAATTTATGCCTTTACTTTGTGCTAGCATGCTCTGTATGACTGCGCTAGTTAATGCCCAGGGGGACTCTCCGAATCAGACGCAAGAAGTGAGTCCTGTTTTGCAAAATCAGTTTGAAGCGTTTCAACTTAAGATTGAAGAAGCTAATTTTCACCTTCCTAACGGATTGCAATCCTATGCTTGGGCAGAATATCGAGGCCGGTGGCTTTTTATCTGTGGGCGCACCAGCGGTATGCATACCTTTAACAATGGCGACCCCAAC
Organism: Chlamydiota bacterium; assembly: GCA_013286645.1. Taxonomy (GTDB): domain Bacteria; phylum Chlamydiota; class Chlamydiia; order Chlamydiales; family Parachlamydiaceae; genus JABDFJ01. The sequence continues at coordinate 21,289 of JABDFJ010000040.1, forward strand.
AACTTTCCTCCTTCTGCTCAAAATTCGACGGTGTATGTCGTCAATCCTCGCTCTGGCAGGGTGATGTACCGTTCACTGACAGATCCCTCGTCGGGGTTGACGCAAGCTCAGATCGATTCCTTGTCTGTAACAGCGCCTCAATCTTATTGGGAAGGTTCGACGCTCTTTGTCACGGGGGGGTATGGTCTGGTGACTGCCACCGGACAATTCGATACGAAAGATACGTTGACAGCGATCGACATTCCAGGATTGATGCATTGGGTGACCACACAGACGCCGGGTGAAACAGCTGCGCAACATATGTTGCAGATATCGAACCCCATTTTCAAAGTGACAGGTGGGGAGATGTACCGTATTGAAGATGAATCCACGCTGTTGGTATTTGGACAAGATTTCGAAGGCTTTTATGAAGATGGGGCAACGCAGGAATACACCTACCAGGTGCGTCGCTTCAAGATTTCATATACAGGCACCACATTAAGCGTTAAAATCCTCAATGGTGAACCTCTAGCACTTGATCCAAACTATCGCCGTCGCGACTTAAATGTCGTACCCGTCACCTTGCATCGTGAAGGTCACAACCACCCATATCTGATCGCCTTTGCTGGTGTTTTCACACCTGAAACGGGTGTTTGGACGGTTCCTGTGCGCATCAATAAGCATGGCCATACCCATATGGATAACCCTGCAGAGGCATCTACTTTTAAACAGGCGATGAACCAATACCAATGTGCGACGCTTAGCCTGTTCTCAAAAAAACACAAAAGTGCCTATGTGAGCTTTTTTGGAGGTATCAGCTATGGCTTTTTCCAAAATGGCACATTCCAAACGGATGAAGAATTTCCCTTTATTAATGATGTGACCACTATCACCATTGATAAAAAGGGAAACTACACACAATATCTGATGGATAGTAGTTATCCTGTTATCCCTTCCACACAATCTAACCCGGGAAATACGCTGCTGTTTGGGGCAGAATCCCATGTGATCGTCGCTGAAGGCGTACCTCGATTGCATAATCGCGTGATTGATTTTGATAGTTTAAGTCCAGGACCAACTCTTGTAGGGTATATTATCGGGGGGATTCAGAGTACGTTGCCCAATACCAATGTGGCCTCTGATTCGTCGGCCTCGCCACGCATTTTTTCCGTGACGTTGATCCGCCCTTAGAACTGTTTTTCAGGGCAATAAATTTAGGGACGATAGGGACTTAAGGGACCTTAGGGACGTTAGGGACAGGGACAAGTAAGATTGTTTCTCTCTAAGGTCTCTTAAGTCCCTATCGTCCCTATCGCTAAGCATTAGAAACAGGTGTTAACGCTTGTGGTATTTGTTGAGATACTGGATTTATTTGTAATTCAGTTGCGATCTCGTTTAGACGAGATAAGGCTTCTTCAGTGCTTAGTCTTTCATCGTTAATAGGGTCTATCATACACGATAAGAGACCATTTAAAAGATCCTCATCAGTATTCCCTTCTGATAATTCGCTCCAAATGACTCTTATTTTCTGAAGCAACCCGTTTCGCAGTAGACTGACGGCTGTATGAATGAGTTCTTTTTGCGTCTCATCCACATAAGCATTGTTCAAAAGGACTGACATTGAAGTGATGGTACTAGTTAATCGTTGGTAAACAGTATTTTGAATTGTCTCTTCATATTTTTCATCCCTAAAAAAAAGCTCGCATAGCGCGGCAGGATCAAGCTTGGTGATAAGATCATTTAAAGATTTAATTTCATTGGGAAGCTGTCCCATGTACGCATCGATGTGCGCCTTCGATTCTTGAGTATATGACGTGCCAGATGAGGGCTCTATAGTCGGGGTCTCGAGTTGCGCTAGCTGGAAGATATAGTTTGTAAGAATACTCCAAGGGGGGAGTCTATCATTAAGGAGAAAGTAAAAGATACAGCCTAGGGACCAGACATCGGATTTTTCATTGGGAGCAAAGGCATCGTCATTGGGATCAAAGGCATCGTGAGGAGTTTGATATCCAGGCAGCTTGAAATCAGCCAGAGCTTTTTCAATGACTTCTGGGGACGCATAGGCATAGGACCCTTTAGATAGGGTCATTGCAGTGTCAAAGTTGTATTTAAGGAAGCCGCTAATCAAGGGGTTGCCGGGCATTTTTTGTGCAGGGATGGTGTCGAAGACAATGTAGCTTGGGTTTAGATCGTGATGGAGCCTACTGTTTTCATGGATGGCGATGATTCCTTGAAGCATATTTATGAACATGGGAATCAGCAGAGGTAAACGATCTTTTTTAGAAAGCCCTTGTAGGTGTTGTTGTGAGTAAGCAAGCAAATTAGCAGTGCCTTGTCGATACATGATAGCATTACCTTTTGCAGTGACACTAGGATCATAGCAGCCACTGACATGTGGATTCTGATCGTGTCCTAAGAGGGTTAAAAACGTATTACACCATTTATATCCGTCGGCTTTTTTTACGCTGACGTATTTGTTCATGGGTATGGTGTGTTGCCGGATTAATGCGTTTTGACGATGAGTCGGCAGTGCATATACGCATTGTAAAACTTTGGCATATTTCCAATCAGGATTTGCAGGGTCTTGTACGGCTGTACCTAATTGGTGGTACAAGCGCACTTGCTTAACGATGTTGTCAAAAAATATGCGGGTGGTTTGCGTTTGTTGGGGATAGGACCTTTTTTCGACCGGGACAGGGGTAATCTTGGGATGGTCAAAGAAATCATCTGGCAACTCTGCCAGTGCTTTCTGAGCGATGCCGTCGAGCGTTGACTGTAGAGCCATAAAGCTTGGACTATTTTGCAGTGGATCTTGGGTGGTGGTTTGAACCGCAGTTGTCATCAGAGAGGTGGAGGCAGGGGTAAAGGAAGAACCGCCATTGTAAG
>JABDFJ010000041.1 GCA_013286645.1 Chlamydiota bacterium
TTACCACAGGACACTTAGGCCAGCCAGCAAGGTGTAGGAGGTGATCTCTGGTGACCAACTCCCTGCGGCATTGGCATACCAACTCCACCCACATCCAATGGCGTCAACTTAAAGAAATTATTACCATGCAAAACTGTGAAAAAACAATTGGAAATGGACGAATTGGACTAATTGGACTACCTGGACGAACTGGACGTATTGGAAAGAGTCGTCCAGTTCGTCCAGGTCGTCCATACCGTCCATTTCCTTTGTTTACTGGAAGTGTGTCTTTATGGAGGTAGGCTTTTCGATTTATTTCATTTGATTAATTAAAATGGGGTCGTAGATAGCGTTAAATTGGGTTTCTAGTTCCATGGCCTGTTGTGTAGCATCGTACCATCTTTTTTGTCTAGGAAGCTTGTGATTGAGAAAGAAATCTAAATCACGAGACCAGTAGTGATTAATTCTGAAGACATTTACCGAAGTTTTTGTTGAGATGGGCCCATGCACCCGTTGATAGTTTTCATCTACAGCGAATTTATGTGAAATATAATAGAAAAAATGGGGATTAAGGCAGGCAATGACTCTTTCAGGTCGGACGATTGATTTCACATGTAGATTGAGCGGATGATCCAAGGGAGATCGATGGACTAATCGATCAACCATTCTTTCACTAGGCAAGATCTTATCGATGTTGGAGGTGCCATACATAATGCAGTTTACAACGACACCTCCGTAATCCTTATAAGCTTTTAGAGATCTTTTAATCGATTTTCCAGTAGCACAAAACAAAAATTCATCGGTGTCTATAAATGCACACCACTTAGAGACATGTTTAGAGCGCTGTAGGCCGTCTTTATAGGCATTGCATTGAATGTCATTCCAGTCTTTAAGGTCTTGAGAAGCATATGGCCAATCGATGAGCTCTACGACTCCTGCTTTGATATATGGACCCAAGACTGTTTTATAGTTATCGGTTGAGTTATTATTATATAACCAAAAGTGCTGCACCCCATTTTTTTTATGATGATCGATCCATTCTTTTAGATAGGGGGCTTCATTTTGAAAGATCGCACAGACCGATAATTCATATTGATAAGCATGGGCGAATAATGGGCAAAACGTACATAAAAGATTCAAAAATAGAAGTGTTGTGAACGCATTTTTTTTATGCATTTTTAACAGCCTTGTTCGTGTGTGTCTGTCAGAAATTAAGCAAAAGAGAAAGGATGTATGCCACGATCTAAAGGAAAAAAGCAAGAAAGTTAAAGAGTTCGATTCAAGCTCGACATTTCGTACGCCTGCTGGTAAACTAGCATTCAAACTGGAAATACTTTTGAGGAATATGGAAAATACAACTAAAAAACGGGTGCTCACCGGGGACCGGCCTACCGGTGGTCAATTGCATCTTGGTCATTATGTCGGCTCGTTGAAAAATCGCCTGGCTATGCAAGACCAATATGAGTGTTATTTCTTCATCGCCGATCTGCATATGTTGACGACGAAGCCCACAAAAGCAGATATCCTGAGCATACGCGATAATATGCGCGAAATGATTCTGGACTACTTGGCATGTGGCATCGATCCCTTAAAATCGACGATCTATCTGCAATCTGCGGTGCCAGCAGTTTACGAGATGAATTTGATCTTTGAAATGCTTATCTCGTTGAACAGGCTGGCAGGTTTGCCTAGCATCAAGGAAATGGCGCGCAATGCCCATATGGATCCAGAAAGTGTGCCGTTTGGGTTGATTGGCTATCCTGTCTTGCAGACAGCCGATATTCTTATGCCTAAAGCGCATGTCGTGCCAGTGGGTAAGGACAATGAAGCACACGTAGAATTGGCACGCGACATCGCGCGGCGCTTTAATCAAAACTATGGGGAGGTCTTCCCCTTGCCTGATGTGCTGTTGAGCGAAGTTCCTACCCTCGTGGGGATCGATGGCAAAGGCAAGATGAGCAAGTCGGCCAATAATGCGATCTATCTCTCCGATGATGCTAAAACAGTAGAAAAGAAAGTTAAGGGGATGTACACCGATCCGAATCGCTTACATGCCCACCTACCAGGAACTGTAGAAGGCAATCCGGTGTTCATTTATCACGATGTCTTCAATCCAGACCGTGCTGAAGTCGACGATCTAAAAACGCGCTATCGTGCAGGGACTGTGGGGGATGTCGAAGTCAAAGGTAAATTGATCACCGCTCTTAACAACTTTTTAGATCCTATTCGTCGCAGGCGCGAGGAATATGCCACCGATAAAGGGCTAGTGGAACAAATTCTCTTTGAAGGTACACAAAAGATGATCGAGATATCGAACGCCACCATCAAGGAAATGCGCAGTGCTATGGGGCTGGGTGGGGCATGGAATAAGATTTCGCGCGTGGCCCGCGAGCGCCGCGAAAAAATGATTTCATAGATATTGGATTGGTTGAGTATATGCCTGAATTTATGCTAAAGACAGATTTTCTGCCCTGCGGTGATCAGCCACAGGCCATTGAAAAGCTAACCCAAGGCATTATGGAAGGACAACGCTCACAAGTGTTGCTAGGCATTACGGGTTCAGGCAAAACCTTCACCATGGCTAATGTGGTGGCGCGCGTGCAGCGCCCTACGCTTGTCATTGCACATAACAAAACACTGGCCGCGCAGCTCTATCAAGAGTTTAAGACTTTCTTTCCCGACAACGCTGTCGAGTATTTCGTTTCATACTACGATTACTATCAGCCAGAAGCCTATATTGCCCGCTCTGACACCTATATCGAAAAGGATATGGCCATCAATGATAAGATCGATAAGATGCGCTTGAGTGCCACGCGTTCCTTATTGGAACGCAATGATGTGCTCATCGTGGCATCGGTCTCTTGCATCTATGGCTTGGGATCTCCTGAGTATTACCGCAGCATGAACCTCGTGCTGACAACAGGCGGCAAACGTCGGCGCGATGAGCTGCTTTTGCACCTCGTGGAGATGCAATACAAGCGCAATGACTTTGACTTTGCGCGTTCTAATTTTAGGGTGCGCGGTGATGTACTGGAGATTTTCCCTGCCTACGAAGAGGATCTTGCTTTACGCATAGAATTTTACGATGATGAGATCGAGCGCATCAGTGAGATCGACCCGCTGACAGGTAAAGTCAAACGGCGCATCAACGACGTCACCATCTATCCAAGTTCGCACCACGTCACTCCAGAACAGGTGCGCCTACACGCCATCGATACCATCAAGGTGGAGCTCAAAGAGCGCATGGCATACTTTGAGAAGGAAAACAAATTGCTCGAATTACAACGTATCCAAGAACGGACGATGCATGACCTCGAAATGTTAAAAGAGGTGGGGACATGTAAAGGCATCGAAAACTACTCACGCCACTTCAGTCAACGCAAGCCAGGTGATCCTCCTCCATGTTTGATCGATTATTTCCCTGCAGATTTTCTCACCATCATCGACGAGTCACACCAGACGATACCCCAGTTGCATGCCATGTGCAACGGCGATAGGGCTCGCAAGCAATCGTTAGTGGACTTCGGTTTCCGTTTGCCTTCGGCTTACGACAACCGCCCTTTGAAATTCGAAGAGACATATGCGCGTTTAGGTCAAGTGGTGTACGTCTCGGCGACACCAGGTGAGTGGGAAGTGAAGGAATCGCAGGGTGAAGTTGTAGAACAGCTGATACGCCCCACCGGACTGCTAGATCCTAAGATTGAAATGCGCCCAGCCGAAGGGCAGGTGGACGATTGTTTAGCGGAAATACGGCTGCATGTGGATAAAGGAGGGCGCGTGTTGATCACGACGTTGACCAAGCGTTTGGCTGAGGAGTTGAGTAAATACCTCACAGAGCTCAATGTGAAAGTCAAATATTTGCATTCCGATATAGATACGCTTGAACGCATGCAGATCATTCGCGATTTGCGTTTAGGGGTGTGTGATGTATTGGTGGGGATCAATCTGCTGCGAGAAGGATTAGATATGCCAGAGGTATCGCTTGTGGCTATTTTAGATGCCGACAAAGAAGGGTTTTTGCGCAGTGAGACCGCCTTGATTCAGACTTGTGGTCGGGCGGCGCGCAATGTGGAAGGTCGCGTGATCATGTACGCTGATAAGATCACTAAGTCGATACAAAAAGCATTAGATGTAACCAATAACCGTAGAGCTTATCAACAAAGCTACAATGAAAAACATGGCATTACACCCCGTACAGTAAAGAGAGAAATCTCCTTGTTGGTTGAGCCTGAAAGTGAAGTTGCTTATCCGCATGCGCTGGCAGAGACGACTCCTGCTCTGAAAGTGGCAGAAGAAGAACATGTCTATTTAACACCTGCCGAAGTAGATAAGAAAATCAAATTTCATGAAAATGAGATGAAGCGTGCGGCTAAAGAGATGCGCTTTGAAGATGCAGCAGAGCACCGTGATTTAATGCGCAAATATCAGCAGATTGAATTGTCGTTTGGTTGAAGAAATTAGCTCCAGTCGAATTCGGAAGGCTGAGGGTCTCCTAACAATGGACCAAAGGAAGACTTGCGCATTTTGATCTCTTCAAAGGCGTGATTGCAGCGCTTACAGGTGAGTTGCTTGACACCTTTGTTTTTATGGAAGATGTAGTCGTCTCTGCTTTCAATGATATAGCCACATTTCGGACAACGATGATAATGCACAATCAAATCCCAGGTATGGCTTCCTTTTTGCGTCATTTTTTCTTTTCTCCAAATAGATAAGCCATCATTTTAGCAAGAAAGTGCTGTTTTCTCTTTTTAGGGTGATGGAGAGAATTGCCCCAACCATTGATTTCGTGCATTTCACAACCGCAGATGCCATGCCCCGGCTCAATGGGTTGTTTAGTTTGCGGCTGGTCTGTTTTGTAATCTCGATATTCTTTATGCCACATAAAACCTCTCGCCTAACTTCGTGCCCGTGTGCGTGGCCGAACTTACCCATGTGCCAACTTGGTTTACACCCATACAATACATATAATGTACTAAAAATTATAATCCTCAGAAAGTTAATTTTTCGGGCACGAAAATAGGCTTCTCATAAAGTAGAGTACCAACCTCTTTGAACGCGAAGGTCGCGAAGCAAGCGAAGATAACGCGAAGAAAGTGAAAATATAAAGATTGGATAGAAAGCTATTGAAATAATATTTACTGCACTTTATATCCTTCGTAGATCATTTTTAGAATCCCCATAGGCACGTAGTCAAGGGAATGAATGGTCATTAACTTTTTATCGAATACAACACCTATGCCTAAATTTTTTTCTGCTCTTGCCATTGTAGTCATGTTGCTTACAGGATGCGGTTGTCCCCAACATTATGAACCTTCAGACAACCCTCCTCCATTGCCTAACTGCCCTGTGATCGATCATCCGATACGCTTAGCTCTCGTTTTAGGAGGGGGAGGATCACGTGGACTGGCTCACGTGGGGGCTTTGGAAGTTTTCGCAGAAAATAATATCCCTATTGATTTAGTGGTTGGATGCAGTGCCGGTAGCATTGTAGGTGCGCTGTATTCCGATTGCCCTGATACTGCTCATCTAAAGGAAGTCTTGTTGTCCTTAAAAACCGACTATGTCATGGATTTCGATATCTGGAATGCACGCTATGGCTTATGCCAAGGAAGAACACTTAGAAAATTCCTGACTGCAAATCTAAATGCGCAAACTTTCGATCAACTTAAAGTGCCATTTTATCTTGTTACTACAGACTTATATTCAGGCGAGTTGGTCACTATAGGTGGAGGACCGATCGTACCTGCGGTAGAGGCTTCAAGTACTTTTCCTGTCATGTTTGTGCCAGTGTGGTTGCATGGACGTGTTTTTGTCGATGGGGGCTGCATCGATCCTGTGCCCGTGCGTACAGCAAAGCATTTTAACCCCGAAGTTGTCGTCGCCGTGGACTTGCGTGGGCTATTATCAAAAGAGTTTCCAACGAACTTATTCGGGGTGATCGCCCGCAGTGCCGACATTGCCTTTTTGTGGCAAAGTGAGACCTGTGTAAATGACGCAGATGTGATCGTTCGTCCAGTAATTGACGACGATATCGGCACTTTTGCCGGTGATGAGTACCATGAGACAATTTATCAAGCTGGTAGAACGGCGGCCCTAAAGGTCTTGCCACAAATTAAAGCCTGCTTAGCGGCAAAAGCGCAACAAAAGCAAGCAGGGAATGTGTTTAGTGGAACTGTTGAATAGTCGAACAGGGCGTAAGAGGTAATTGGACATGGACGAACTGGACGAATTGGACTACCTGGACGAATTGGACGGTATCTGAGAGAGTTGTCCAGTTCGTCCAGGTAGTCCAGTTCGTCCAGTTCGTCCAGTTCGTCCAGTTCGTCCAGGTGTTTGGAAATGCGTTTACTCGAGGTCTTTAATTTCCACGCGTTTCGATGAGGCGATGCGCTCATCTTTTTCTGCTTTTTTCTCATCCTCTTCGGTACCAGGGATGACGTCGGTGATAGCCCCTTTGAGGACTTCGATTTTTGAGCCATCATACATTTTGAGAATGACGGTTTGTTCTTGGATGCGCGCCACTATGCCGATAATTCCAATGGCTGTCACTTTATCCCCTTTTTTAAGCGCACTGCGTTGCGTTTCAATGATTTTGCGCCTTTTTTGTTCTGGGCGCCATAGGATGAAGTAGAAGAACAGCAAGGCGATGCCGATCATGATCACCGTCTGCCACATCCCTTGCTCGCGTGGAGGCATGGCATCGCCATCATCAGCCGCTAGAAATGGGGAAGAAAGCAAAAATGTTTGTAAGCACACTAAAGAGTATATGATTTTACGCATGGGGTATCCTTCTTAGTTATTTTAATCAGTCCCTTTTATACATCAAGGGAAGGGTATCACGCAATTAGCTTCCAAAAATAAAGTCAGTTTTCTGCATGAAATTGGGGCAACACAAGAGATTCTACTTCTGTTTCTGATGTCAAAGGAGCGATGGAATCCTCGAGGGGGGAGCGAGGTATGTCCTTAAGGGATTCTTCGGATGATGGTGTGCCCGAAAAAGCTTCCGCCACCCACTGGATTTGATCCATGCGCTGGTTAGATTGCTTGTTTGAAAAAAAAACAGCGAAAATGCTGTTAAAAGTGGGGGCATATGGATCAAACAGTTGGGGAGAAAGCTCAGATATGGGGGCATTGTGAGCAAAAAGTTCAGCAATAGCGATATGCTGGTTTAATGAAATCAGCCATTCTGATGGAAAAATATATGTTCTTTTGACCTCTTTTAGCAGCTCACACACATAGGTATATCTCTCAAGATAGGTTGCAGCTTGGATGGAGACTTCATTCCCAGAAAGATCATAACATTGAGCATATTGTAGTATAGAGGGGGGAGGATGACATTCAACAGCCATCAAAGGACCTCCCACCTGCCTACAATAGTCTTTGATAGATTGCTCCAAACAAGACCCTGGCACGACCCCCAACGAAGCTTCTGCTGTTTCTGTAGGAATGCAAACAGCCGCTGAAGACATTTCCTCAGCTGGACCCTGAGCTTTTAAAATAGGCCCTGCCACCACGTTATCTGAGGGATGAGCCGCGGCCATGGGAGTGTTGGTATGTTCCAGAGAAGGGGATGGCTGCATTTGGTGTTCAATGCTCTTCTTTCCCCTATCTGGTGGTATAGGTGGCACTATTAAACTTAGACCTTGCCTAAGAGGGTCATGTGTTGATGAAGCGCGAGTTCCATAGACCTTATAAAGCAAACCGCTTAGCAGCATTCCGCACACAAGCCAATGGGTGTTATTAATTTGAAAAAACGATTTCCCATCAGCCGTTGGTAAGGTTGCGGTACAGGTGATATTATTTTGTGGCATGTGGAAAGAACTCACAGATTGTCTCATATCAGAGAGGAGTGAGGCGCTATGGTTAAAATTAGGTAAAAACATGCTCTCGATATGTTCAATGGAAGCAATTTCTTTAGTAAGGAGAATGGGGTTTGCGACGCTGCTGTTTTGTGCTAATTCTGTAGGTCCTTGTGCGGGATAGCGGGTGAACTTGTAAAAGGTTCCTAAAAACAAAGTTGCGACTAGCTTACTAATGTTTGAGGCAGTGATGTGAGCTCTAAAAACTGCGCTAAGGCTGTTAACGCGATTTTGTAGAGCAACGAGCGAGGTTTTAAAGGTAAACTGGATGGTGTCGTTGGAGGTCTGTGGTTGTATTTCAGACGTTTTAGCGCCGGGATCGTTTGATTTGGGAAGTTGGTATAAATCGACACTTGGTATGAAAGATGGGGTGGGAGGTCCAATTGATGTCATTGATTACCTTTAAAATAATGGAATAACGTGTCAATTTATTATTGGAATAGTAAGGCATCGCCATGCAAAAAGCTAATGTTTTTCCACTCCTCAATTGTTGATTGTGGACACCGGCACGGTAAGCGTCAAATAAGGGACCTAAAGGACCAAAGGACAGTGTTGTTTTAGTCCTTTAGGTCCTTTGCTTTGCTTGGTGTTTACTGGGCAAGGTTTTTCGAGCTGGAATTTGTGCAATTAATCGCGTCGTGTTAACACCGCGATATTTTCTACATGCACCGTATGCGGAAATTGATCGACAGGCTGTACGGCAGTAATTTCATAGCCGATCTCTTTTAAATGTTTGATGTTGTCTGCTTGTGTGACTGGGTTGCAAGAGACATATAGCAGCTTCTTCGGCTTTAACTCGGCTAAGTGATTGATCGTGTCGGCATCTAAGCCAACGCGGGGAGGATCGACGATGACTACATCGGGCAGAGGCACTGTTTTGTTTTCGCGGATGCTCTTGACCACATCGCGGACTGTGCCCGTGAAAATTTGGACGTTGTGCAGGTTATTTTTCGTTGCGTTTGTTCGGGCATCCAAGGAGGATTCGGGGGATACTTCAATGCCGATGACTAATTTTGCTTGTTTGGCAGCACTGATCCCTAAAGTACCTGTACCGCAGTATAGATCATAGACGACACTTTGTGGGGGGATCTCTAGTAATTGCAAAGCCGAAGAATAGAGTTTCTCAGCTTGACGGGTGTTGGGTTGGAAAAAAGCTGATGGACTAACAGCAAAGGACATTGTCACAGGATTTGCATGGGCATCAGGTTGGATTTTTAGTGTTTCGCGGATATGATCGGGACCATATAAAAGCATCTCAAAGAAGCTTGTTTCCTTGCCTTTGATGGCTTGTTGAATGCGCAGCATGATGCATAAAGAGTTCTCGGGAGATGTCGGTTCGATGGCGTCGCGTAAAAAGGCGACAAAGCTATCGAGCTGCTGTTGGTTGAGGGCATCCTCGGGATTACCTGATACAGTTAGCATGATGAGGCGATCTCCAGTATGCATCCCTTCGCGCACCGTTAGGGTGCGCAGCGCGCCTTTATTGGCATGGGGATGGAAAGCAGCGAGGTCCGATTCGTGCCACCAAGCACGGGTGGCAGCAAGGGCATCGACAAACCAAGGATGTACGAGATGGCATTCGGTGAGATTTAGGACCTTGCCACGACTACTATCGATGATCAAGCCTAGATATTTCTTTCCTGCAGCATCACTGGAAAAGGTGAATTCCATTTTATTTCGGTACTGCCAAGGTGGATCGCAGGGGATAATGGAGCGCACTGACACACCTTCAGGAAGTAAAGGATGGAATAGCTTTTCAATTTCAGTTTGCTTGAGTTTAAGTTGGTCTTGATAGCTCATCTGCTGCCAGCGGCACCCACCACATGTCCCAAAATGGACACAGCGTGGTTCGATGCGCTGTGGGGAAGGAGTGACGACTTGTTCCAAGCGTGAGGCAAAGACGCCACCGCGTTTGCGCAGCAGAAGGGCGCGTACTTTGTCACCAGGAATAGCAAAAGGCACTTCCACTTGACGATGGTTTTCATCGCAAGTGATCCCGATTCCATGTCCTTTTTTGGAAAAACTTATAATATCAACATCGGCAGATTGCTGTGGCTTGCGATTGGTCATATCCCATTCCTGATTAAAAGAGAGCAATTCCCGCTAAAAAAACCCGTGCCCGTGCCCTTGCCCGTGCCCTTGCCCGAAAATATGGGACTTTACGAAAAAAATGTTGCTAAAGTGATTGCTTTTCCTTGAGAAAGTTTATTAGCGGGAATTGCTGATTAAAAGATCGATCAGTATACACGAATGGTCAGAAGAAGGGGAGAAAAAAAAGAAAAGGGAGGCTAAGGCCTCCCTAGAATTTGACCAAGTCGATCAAAGACTATCTGAAAGAAGCTCTTTTTACAGGCAACTTTGCAGTTGGTTTTTTGAAGGACAAAGAATGAGCTCTTGAAACAGCTTTGTGTGCTTTTGCTTTAGGCTTTGCTTTGTGAGCAGCAGCTTTGTGAGCAGGCTTATGAGCAGCTTTATGTGCAGGCTTATGAGCAGCAGCTTTATGTGCTGGCTTATGAGCAGCTTTATGAGCAGCTTTCTTAGCTGGCTTCTTTGTGCCTTTTGTCAACTTTTCAGACTTGATAGACTCTTTGCGATAAAGTTTAGCAATCTTTTCTAGCTTCACTGTGCCAGTGCGTACGCGCTGGGAAGCTGCTTTGTTGCCACCTTCTGCTTTTTCCAAATCATGTGTGATGTGGGTCAGAAGATCTTTCATATGTTTAAATGTTTCTTTAAGTGCCATGTCTAAACTCCTTTTAATTTTTGGTTATTCTTGACAATTTACTGAATAATTAACTTTGGACATATTGTGCAATCTTTTTCTTCTTCCACGTAAAATTTTAAAGGCATTTTCCATCAAAAATAGGCCCAAAATATAAAAAATAGAAACCGGGAAAATAACTTCTATAATATATCTAGAAATGTATTTTTGATGTTTCTGATTTTCAAAAAATCGGTCCGAAAAAAAAGTGAAAAAAAAGTGAAAAAAAAGATTCGCATGAACCCTTCGATCTTCATTTTGCGACAAATTTGGAAGCCCCAAAGTCCATCCGACCCCAAAAAAATGGGTCGATTTTTGTGAGAATGTAAAAAAACATATCTACACGTTGTTGTGGAGTGTTTGATGGTGTGCGTGAAAAAGTTGTATTTTCTCATGAGAAATGTGTTAGACCTCTTTAGAGTAGTTGTAGATAGGGGTGAAATTTAAGCTCTTTAAAATTGGAACATCCAAAAAAAAGACCATTTTGGAGTTCAATTTCCAAAAATCGGCAATTTTACGAGCTGAAAATAAACATCCGCTTTCCTACTTTCCCTTGAATTCGCGATCGTGTATTCTGCTTATGGAGTTGGCTATGACATTTCGTTTTCGTGCCCATCAAATTTTTGCCTATCTTCTGGCGTGTGTGCCTTATTATCTTTGTGGCATAGAGCCTGTGCCTGAGAATAATTCTTCTAATTTATCTCATGAAATCCTAGAAGCTGGTATAACGCTTGCGGATGAATTTTTCGATGCTGGCTTGTTTCAGCAAGCGGTTACCGCTTATCAAGATGTGTTGAATGATGTGACTGCGCAAAATGGGGCAATGGCTGATACAGAGCAAAAAGCTCGGCTTTTACAAGTTGCGGCGAAAGCGCGCTTTCATTTGGCACAGGTATTTTTCTCGTTAGAGAAATACGATGAAACTCTTGCCCTACTTGAGGAAAATATAAAAGAGGAGCAGACCACTCGCCAACTGCAAGAGCTTAAGGACCAAGCCTTGTATACGATGGCGTTGGCCTATAAAGGCCGCCATCAATATGCATTGGCAATAGAGACATTTCAGCAGTATTTAAAAAGGGATGTTTTTCCTTTAGCTTTTGGTGATGAAACCCAATTTGAAATTGGCGTAGTGTACTATTTATGGGGAAAAAATGCTGAAGCGCGTCAACAGCTGATGGCACTAGGCAATATAGTCCATAAGCCACAGCTCCATGTGATGGCACAAATTTATCTAAGTCGTATAGATCTTTCGCAAGGCAAATATAAAGAAGCTGCTAGCATCTTAGATAAGCTCCATGCGCTTTTGCCTGTGCATGACAGATTACATTTTGAAATATCTTATCTTCAGGGTGAAGTTCATTTTCACCTGCATGACTACTCAAGGGCGATTGAGTTCTTTGAGAAATCGTTACCCTTGCAAAAACCACAAAATGCTCCCTGGTATGGCGATACTTTATATTATCTGGGTTGGTGTTATTTGAAAATGGGTGATGACCCTCTTAAAAATGCTTCGGCCCAAGCCAGCGCTTTCACCAAGGCGGAAGAAATTTTTCAAAAGTTACTGGCCATCAGACCTCAAGAGCGGGCATATCTAGCGCTTGGTCAATGTTACCTGTCTTGTGCTAAGCGCTTGCATAACGAAGAAGCTTATGCTCGGGCTGAAGCCCTGCTTTCACAACAAGATATCTTCTTAACACGCGAAGCACAAACGCAGGCCCTTTTTCTCAGAGCTGAAGCTGCATCATCCTATGACGTGCGAGATAAATTTTATCGACAGTTGACACTTGAATCGAATAGTGACACTTCGTTCTATGCCAAGGGGTGGTATTTGCGGGCACTTAATGACTATGAAAATGGTTTAGTCCTTTTATCCTCTGGCCAGAGTATAGATTTGGCACAGCAAATAATAGATATCGATGGTGGGAACGAGAGGGGGAGAGCTTTAATTGCCTTTGAACGCGCGGCAGCGGGATTTGCTAAAGCTTTCATTTTACTTAGGGACAATGATCCAGCTTTAGCTGGCATGGCTCTTAAATACAGAGCTTTGGCAATGGGGCATCACAACAGTCGAACGACCGATTTACAAGCATTTTTGTTAATCGATGAGTTAATACACATGCATCCTGATCTTTGGCATGCGATGGAAAGTCCAGATGAAATCCTATATTTACACGGTTTTTTTGCGACTCGTTTAAATGAAGATGAAAAATATGCGGCGATAGCGGAAAAGTCTCTCAAAGCTGCTGCTCAATATCCGCAAGGAAATTTCGGGGATATTGCGTTACGTCATCTGGGGGCCATGCTTTATCGCCATGGGGATTATGCTGCAGCGGAAGCTGTGTATTTGCAGCTTGTCGACAATCACCCTTCTTCCCCTTTGGCCGGTGAAGCTTGGTTTTGGGCAGCATGTTGTAGCGATAACTTACAGAAAGATATGATGGTGGGAAAAGAGCGGCGGCGGCATGCTTTTGAAGATTTTCCTCTTTCTCCGTATGCCGCTGAAGCCTTCTTCACTTTATACACCTATCAAGAGTATCTGCAAGGAGAACGCAATGCGATTAAGCATCTACAGAGTTTCGTTGAGAAGTATCGCGACTCTCCCTTCCTCATCGAAGCCTATTATTTAATAGGCCTTGATTATAAACGTGATCGCAAAACACCCGAAGGCAAATGGTTGCGCAAGCGCAACCTGACAGAAGCCATCGATGCCTTTCAAGAAGTTGAAACACAATTCGATCTGTTGGCAGAGAAGAAGTTAATTCCAGCAGATAAATTTGATTATTATGTCGCCGTGCGTTACCGCGCTATCTTGGAGCGCGCGCTGGCTAATTTGGCCATTTCTGATGAATCGCAAGGGGCAAAAAGGCAGATATACCTCGAATATGCGGAAGAAGTCTTTCTGGCACTTGTTAAGGATTTCGACACACCCACTCAGTATACAAAGCTGCTCTATGACAGCGAAAGCTACCCTGCATTATATGAAGAAAGCTCCTTTTGGCTAGCGCAAACTTTTGTGAGAGCGCAAAATGATATGGCAGCTGAAAGTATTTTCACTAAAATGTTAGAGCGCTACCGCCAAGCCAAAGTGACCAGAGGTTATTACCTATCACGTATCTGGTATGAATTGGGAAAAATTGCTTTGCGCGCAAAAAAATATGCCCCGGCCCTACAATCCTTCAAGCAGGCAGAAGATGCAGCTAAGGGCAATCATGTGTTGAGTACGGATCAACGCCTGGATTTATGGATCCAACAAAGCATGTCATACCGAGGGTTAGAGCAATATGACCAGGCCATTTTGATATTGTCAAAAGTGGTCAATGATGACGCGATCTCATCGCTCCGCCTTAAAGCGATGTATTTACGTGCCGAAACCTACGAGCAGCAAGGGCGCCCTGAACTGGCGCGCAAACAGCTCGAATCGATGGTTAAAAAAGGGGGCATTTGGGCGCTCAAAGCACAAGAAAAATTGGGAACAGACTATGGATATTAATAATGCCTTTCAATCGCCAGGGGTGACAGTTATGCTGGCGAACTTATTTCAATACAATTCGAATTGGAATATCATTTTACTTATCATCGGTGGATGTTCTGTCCTGAGCTTCACGATATTTATTGAGCGCTTAATGTACTTGCGCAAGTCGGAAATCGATACCAATAAATTCATCATCAACATGCGCAAGACGATTAAGGATGGCAATATCATCGAAGCTGTCGGCATTTGCGAATCGATCGGCGGTACCATAGCCAATATCATTAAAGCTGGACTCATCAAGCATAATCGACCAAAGCAGCAAATTGAAAATGCCATGGAGATAGCTGGTTTGATTGAAATCTCTAGATTGGAGAAAAATGCCAAGCTGCTCTCGATCATTGCTTACATCACTCCGCTGATCGGCTTGCTTGGTACGGTGCTTGGTTTTATTCAAGCTTTTGCTGAGATGCGCATGAGTGGCCTCGTCGATATTTCTGCCACGCGCATTGGTGAAGCTATGGAGTATGCCTTGGTGACTACGGCCGCGGGATTGGTGGTAGCGATTCCTTCCATCATAGCTTATAATTATATTGTCAGCCGAGTTGAAGGGTTCATCTTGGAAATTCAAACTACGTCGTCAGAAATCGTCGATTTATTAACGGATCGCGAAGATGAGATCCAGTATTAAGGTAAATTGTGAAATTTAAGACCAATCTTAAAATTACGCATAGTTTGATCGATATGACACCTCTGGTTGATGTCATCTTTTTGATGCTGATCTTTTTTATTGTCACTTCAGATATTTTGCCGTTGAAATCGCTAAATATCGAAAATCCCACTCTTGAGCGCAATTCCGCGCCCATGACGACACAGGTATTAGTCGTGATGGATGCGCAAAATGTGATTTATGTAGGTTCAAAAAAAGCCATCGTGGATCTAGCTTCTGTCAAACAACAGCTGCATGATGAACTCGATCTCTTGCGTAAACAGCATGCCAACATTGTCCCTACGGTGGTACTTAGTGTCGATCGGAGAGTCGATTATGGATCATTTTTACGTCTTTTTTCGATGATCCAAGAAAGCTCTCCGCGTCTGCGTTTGGTCTATCAACCAGAAGAAAGTTCGGAAACGCACTATCATTAAAAATCTATATGCTGAAGCTCGAAAAAGCCACACATGACCGCAAAATAAGCATTAGCGTGCGCGATAAGGAGTATTTCCTTACTCATTCTTTTCTGATTGCCTTTGGGTTGGCCCTAGGCTTTCATTTGCTCTTTTTGCTCATTTTCCATGTGGCTCCTTTTAAATTAATGTGGGGTGACACAATATTTCCTCCTACCCAAGTGGAAGCCGATACGCTTGTGCCAGAGACGGCACTCATTGTGGATGTCAATGCTGCTACAAAAGTCCCTAGTGGATTACCCGATGCTAAGCCCTCACTGCCCATGTTGTCCATAGCTCCGACAGTTGCCCCACAGCGCCATCTGGAGTATATTAAGGAAGGGAACACCCTTTCGAATCCCTTCATTCAAATTGAACGGGATCTTTCATACCCTAGTTTTAGCCCACTAGTGAAGCCTGCAGTGCCTGAGCTGCGCATTGTGGTTTCTGGACCCCTTGGAATGCAGCATTTTACGCAAGAGGGTGATAGCGTAAATAAGCTACCATCATTGGTAGCTGCAGCCAACCCTGCAGGGAAGGTACGCCTTATTTTTGATGTGCTGGTGGATGGACGCACCGGCCGCATTTGTTGGTATGAACCGAAGGAGCTTTCACACATCCATGCAGTGGATCGCTATGGGGAAAGTCTATTGCATGAGCTGGCATTTGCACCGCACCCAGAGACTTTTGTGACTACTGGTGAGGTGGAGTTGCATTTTAATTTGGGGGCACTATGATCGAGCTGTCTCCTACCACAGCGCTGATGCTCTACCTAGGTCTCACGCTTTTCTTTTTGCTATCTATATGGATATGGAATCACTACGCCTCGCGCCGTCGGCAAATTTTGCCGGCGGAACAAGACTTGCATGTGTGTGAGTTTTGTCACTTTGCTTATCTCGACACGGGGGCAAAGAAGCTCACGCGCTGCCCTCGCTGTCAGTCTTATAATAAGTGATTTTCATCTTTTATTATGCGCCCTGAGGTGCTTTGCTGTTTTCCATGAGTTTTTCGCGTTCCTCCTGGGTGATATTCAACTCTTGGCCGCGACGTACTTTGGATACTTGCTCGCCAATTAAGCGCATGGAGTTTTCGAAATTGGCCGTGCTGTAGACAGCTGCTTTGTCGGCAGAAAAACCATAATTTTTGGCGATATTGATCGTATCGAGTGTGGCCCCCATGAACATAAAATCCCACCCCAAAGCTTCTTGTTGTTTGATCATGTCTTTGATCTGGGAGATATTGAATTCTTTGCTCGCATTCTCTAATCCATCCGTGATCACTGCCACCACGACTTTGTTGGGTCTGTCAGCTGGCGCCATGTTATCCAAATTTTGCTTTAGCCCAAGTGTGGTGCGGCCAATGGCATCTAGGAGGGCTGTTGACCCTCTGGGTTGATAGTCTTTTGCAAATTTTTCTTCGTCGACTGCTTGAATGTCGACAAAATCATAAACGACCTCATAGAGATGGTCAAATTGAGCGACTGTTAAAGAGGTTTTGCCGCTATTTTTCTTTTGATCCCCAATAAACTGTTTGACGCTTCCTGCGACATCGGATGCAATGCTTTGCATTGAACCTGAGCGGTCTACAACTAGGGCTAGAGCTGCATAATCTGTTCTCATATAGATATCCTTTGTGTTTTGTGTTAATGATTTGCAATGATAGGAATTAATGCGGATATCATTATATCCATCTCTATTAAGATTAGATTAAGCCATGAACAAGTTCTTGAAGATATGGGCATGGACTGAGTGAGACAATTGCATGAGTGAAAATACTATGCTATACCCCTTTCAGGGGTATAGCATAGTATTTTCACTCATGCAATTGTCTCATTCCGTCCACTCAGTCCATCCAGTCCATTCAGTCCATTTCTTTAAATTGACGCTATTGTATGAACTACGAGACTTGCTTCTTTAATTTTTATTAATTTGGTTGAAAATTAAATAAAATCGTGCTATAATCATTTTCTAAAATAAAATTAATTAGGATTGTATATGTCATTTACTACACTTTACTTTTCATCTTGCCGCCCTGGTTTTAACACTGATCAGCTGTTGCGCAATCATGCTTTCATACATGCGGCCGCAGACCCTGCCTTAGCCCGCAAATATGTGGGTCAAATTAAAAATCAGCTACTTAAAGATAATACCTTAAACAAAATGATGCTGCCTATAGGCACCCGCTTTGGCCGAAACGACATCGAATTAGCGTTCAGCTATGCTAAAGATATTTGCGATCTGCATAACCGCATCAAAGCCTTCCAACGTGTGCTGCCTAAAGCCCAGCAAGCTGGTAAGCAAGAAATTGTCGACCAGATCCAGCAAGAATTCAAGGCGCGCAATGTCGAAGCCGACGACGACAGCGCTTTGTCCAATATGTATCGCGAAAAAGCTCTAAAAGAGGTAAAAGCTTTCGATAACCCGTTATGGAGCGTATGTACGGCAGCCAAAATCGCCAGTGGCCCACTTAGGACAGAAACCTTCGTGGAGTTGATTAAAGCAGCTACTCCAGAAGGGATGCGTACAGCTGATAGAGAGAACATTTTCTTGTATGAACGGGAGCAGTTATATAAAAATCTGGCGGCCGCACGTCGCATTGATGATTATCTTGAAAGAAACAAAGCTTTAAATCGCGTAGCTGTGCAAGCGGCGGCTTTGGCGTTGCCAGAGCTTGCTAGTAAAATCATTAATAAGATTACTGATTTGCCCAATCGTGAGAGTGCTTTGAAAAAAGCCGCTGTCATTATTGCCGTTTACGATCCTGCCGCCAGTGAAAAATTAGTGGACCGCATTGTGACGAGCTTTAGAAAAACGATGACCGAAGAAAACGTGGCTAAAATTAAAGCTGTGCAAATCTGATCGCACTTTTATGTGATCATCTAACAACGTTTGGAGTCAATGATGAGCATGACCTTACATACTTCAAAACCTGTAACTGGTTTAGCTTCTCCACCCTCACATAGCACCTTGACGCTCAGATTTGCTTCAGCATTAAGTCCAAAGACTGTCGCAACAAAGCACTTTGTGGCTTCGGCCACCAGTGTTGCAAAATTGGAGTCTGTATTTGCCACTGCCAGTCTAGAATTTGAACAGATGAACACCGTGGCGAGTGTAAAGTTTGTCTTCTCTGAAGAGGATCCTTGTCCTTCGCTTTCAGGGAAACCCATTTCAAAGTTATTGGGTTGCTATCAAGGAAATCTAACAGCCTCCTCTCAGGCAAATTATGTGGGGGATTCGATCTCTTTTTGGAAAGGTGAAAACGTTCACGTCAACGACGCGTTATTAAAAGCGCGAGAAGAAAACGTGAAACAAGTGATTGTTAATTTGTATATTCCGCTTGCCACAAATGTCCCAGTATCAGATGCAGCATGGTCCCATTTGATACAGGCTGTAGGCACAATTTGTCGAGCAGCGTTTCCTAATATGGACCCTAAAGAATCCGCCCTGATCATTCATCGAGGTAGTGAACGCTATCATAAGGATGAAGCATTTCTTATTAATCCACATCTGATATAAACTGCTAGTTTATCGACCCTGTAATTTACCATCTTTTTAGCGCACCCCATGGGTGCATAAGTGCTTCCAGTGGGCTTTCATCTCTTCTGTTAGGTGAGCATTAAGCACGGCCAAGGGGAGATGTTTTGTTGGTTCATTAAAATGCTCAGTGTCCAGAAAAGCCATCTTTCCATCTTCGCAAAAAGGGACATTGTCGAAGTGTAGGGAGTCTCTAAGATGATTCTCTGTCACTATCGTATAGAAAGCTTCCAGCAGACGAGGATTCATCTTTTTCTTGTATGCTTTGTGGTTGTCATAAGAATTAAGCGGAGACATATCTTCGGCCACTAAAATGAAATTGCGTTGTCTGGGAGCACTATTTTCCGCAGAAATGACGGGTAGAGGGTAGATCCATTTTTGGGGGACTTTCATGAGATCTTCGAAACTATGTCTGGCAATGCTTTCACGAATGAGATTGGCACCATCAATCCGTCTTTTCCACCAATGCCATTTATCCCCTTCCCCTTTCTCTAGATAGGCTTTAATCAGGTAGCCGCGCAGCTTGTAATGTCTGGCGACAACGATTTTTTCGGCGGGAGTGAACAGCAAAAATCCCGCTTGGCGCAAAGCCTTTTTGGATTTAAGGATATTGCGTTTTTTGAAGATACTATCCAGAGCGACTTTAAGCGGGGAATCTACAGGTAGAAAATACGGGGTAAGTGTTTCCCATACCTCAGGGTCGATTTGAGAGGGGCGCTCGTAGGGTTTTGCTTCCTTTGTGTCTTTAGCCGTCGCTGCATGGGGCATCGAAATGATGGCCACGCAGTATATTATCGCCTGTAATAATGTTTTCATATTTATCTCTGCTTCTGCTAAGTAAAAAAGCCGTTGTAAAGTCTTGGCAACTGGCTGACTAGATAGAACGGAAGAGAGATGATGGAACGGGATTTGTGGGGCGTTGAGCTATAGATTCGAATCCCAAACGGAGATTTTTTCTCTTCTAAGAAAACGTTAATAGATCGAAGTTTGCCTGCAGGGCCAGCTTTCACTTCGATGGGGATGATGTGGGAGCCTAGAGGCAAAATGTAGTCGACTTCTGCTGCGCTGTCCTTTTTTTCCCGCTCCCAGAAGTGTAGCTGCATTCGGTCGTGCGGGTTTGCGTAGGCAATCAGTTCTTGCCCTACAAATTGCTCTGCCAAGGCGCCAGAATGAATTAAGGTTAAATCTTCTCGAAAAAATAACAGCGGATCCACTTTTAGAGCGGTCTGAAGCATTCCTATGTCGAGGTAAAGTAACTTTTGGACCTTCGATTTAACTTGTGATTGAAGCGGCATGCCTCCAGCGGAAGTGGCAAGAATGGGACTGAGAAGCCCTGCCCAAGTTAATTGATCGAGGGCTGTTTGAAGATCGCGAGATTTGGCGTCTGGGTCTATAAATGAATATTTGAATCGAAGTCCAACGGATTCAGGGGCTCGGTCGAATAGAATTTGCAGATAACGATATTGTGTTTTAGTGGCGTATTTGGCCATGTCCGTACGATACTGATTGATGAGAGCCATTAGGTAATTTTGGCAGTCTTGTAGCGATTCTGTGGCTTGATATTTTGCTATTGCGCCCGGCATTCCCCCAATAAAGAAATAAATTTTAACCAATTCCATGAATCGCTCATGGACAGCTTGGCCAATTTCTGTAGTCCATTCGAAATCTAAGATGAACTGAGCAAGTTGGTCTTCATCCATGACTTTTAGAAATTCTAAAAAGGAGAGGGGACGCATGTAAATAGATTGCACACGTCCTACCGGGAAAGAGATGTTTTTGTCGACTAAGGCGAATTCGAGCAACGATCCCGCCGCTATGACATGGAGATCGTTCATTAATTCCTTAAAGTATCTTAGAGAGGCAATGGCTTCAGGACAAAATTGAACTTCATCTAAGAAGAGCAGTGTTATGCCGGGCCGGATTTGAACTTTTAGGGCTAATTCGAGTTCGCGAATGATTTTTTTTGGATCGAGATCTCGGAAACAATCTTTCAGAGTGGGTTTCAGTTCGAAGTTGATTGTGACGGTTTGGGCGAAGTTTTCCTTGCCGAATTTTTCTATGGTGAAGCTTTTTCCTACTTGCCTGGCCCCGCGAATGAGCAGGGGCATGCGCAGAGGTTCTGTTTTCCAGCGGTTGAGTTCGTCTTCAATGGAACGTTTCATACCATTATTCTATCCAATTTGGGTATTTTATGGGGGGTATTTTATCCAATTTTGGCTAAAATAGGATGTATTGGTAATAAGTTGCTAATATTGAAATGGATGCGTTTACTTTTTGTCGAGGTTAAATGTTACGATCCATAGGATATAAAAACAGAAAGACATATATTGATTTAAGGGTATTTCTTTTTTGAAGATGCTATCGAGAGCGACTTTAAGTGGGAATCTACAGGTAGAAAAAAGGGGTAAACGTTTCCCATGTGCCTCAGAGGTGATGTAGGAGATTAGCTTGTCGGTTATTCAAGCCTTTGGTAAATTCAATCTTCTGATGACTAACCATACGTTTGGATGATGAACCAACAATCATTGTAGTAAATTATGAGCTCTTCCTTAAGCGCCCCAGGACCTGTTGCCGGTCTAGTCCCTTCACAAATACACCTAAAGGGCATCCACGTCTCAACACTAAGCCCAAAACAGGTGTTCATAAAACATTTTGTGGTTTCGAGCACTAATGCTGACAAATTGCAGCCTGTATTTGCCAGTGCCAGTATAGAATTAGAACAGATGAATCACACGGTGAGTTTAAAATTTGTCTCCTCTGAAGAAGATCCTAGTCCTTCGCTTGCTAGAGAAGCTCTCCCTTTTTGGAGTGATTTTGAAGAAGATCAAACTGCAGGTCCAGGTACTGTTAAGACGAGCGCGTTTCTTTTTTGGGAAGGTAGGGGAAACCAGAATCGAGCTTTAGCTAAAGAGCGAGACGAAAACGTCAAACGGGTGCTGGTTAATTTGTGTATTCCGCCGGCCACACAGAGGTTAGATATAGATGCAAAATGGCGTGCCTTAGCAAGTGTTATAGGCTCTCTTTGTCGATCAGCCTTTCCTAACCTGGATCCTAAAGAATCGGCCCTTATTGTCCATCAAGGTTTTGAACGCTATCATAATGATGAGGCGTTTCTTGTTGAAAGGCCGCTACAGACTTACAAACTACTTAATTTTAATCTGTGAAATTGCGTGAGCGTATCCTTATTTATGATAAGGGATGTGCACATTCTGTAGCATCGGATAATGTTTTTTATTCAATGTTGTTAATGTGGCGTTGAGATCCTCTGCTAGTGCAGCGATCAAGGCATCGGCCAGACCGATTCCATGGCTTTTTCCATAATGGCGCCGGTATAATCCACCTTGTTGCGCTATTTGCGCGTTCAAAGGGATGACTTGAAACTCATGCATAAATTGGTCTAAAATGTGACGTTCTTTACCCTCTTTTACGCCTGCATAAAGTTCTGCTACCGTAATTGGAGAGATAAAGCAATCGCCTTCCTCGAAGATATGTTCTAGAAATTGTAGGGCTTGTGACACCCCTCGCAGATGATCAACCAGAATATCTGTATCTATCAGCCATTTTGCTTTTGCCATTTCTTCCTACCTATCAAACTCTTCTCTGATTTGCTGGAAGTCAGGCAAGTCCTCACGCTCAGCCCAAATCCCTGCCGCAGCATGCAGAGCGCTTTTTTTCTTACGTTTTTCTTTGAGTTTATTTTGAATAAATAGATCGATAGCTTCTCTAATCAAAGCACTTTGATGGCGGCCTAACTCTTTGGCAAGCAGAAGTAGTCCCTTGCGTTCATTTTCGGTTAAGTAAATTTGAGTTCTAAACATGCTATTTTTTCCATATTGACATACACATATAATGTATACATTAGATTTTTTTGTCAAGGCTAAACTTTACGATACGCAGAGCGACACTCTGCGGTAATTTGATTTTGGCCCAGCT
>JABDFJ010000042.1:0-112 GCA_013286645.1 Chlamydiota bacterium
CAGCTTGGCAAAAAAATAAATCCGGCCAATGGGAACAAGTCAGGGTTAAAGTCCAAGATGATGGCCAAATATTAATGCAAGTCGTTACCCAAAGTGCCTTCAAGCACTTTTT
>JABDFJ010000042.1:179-6450 GCA_013286645.1 Chlamydiota bacterium
AATAGTTGGGGATTGAAAGTCGTCTCAGCCTCAGGCAGAGAGATTGGCGCCGAAAATAAAGAACTAGCAACACGTGTGAAAGAACAGCTAGCGAACCCTCAGCATCAGTCTATTAGGAGCTTATTTCAGTCCGTTGTGACAGCCTTCGATGAAGAGAAGCTTGTAAATAACCAACAGCGTCAAAACCTTGTAGAAGACAAGCAGCGGCAATTTGAGGCGTTAATCCCAACATACGCAAAGCTTGCAAAAGCACTGGAAGCAAATCACTTCAGGGGGTTAATGACCGATTTACGCTATTTGGTGGAAACACCCGTGGAAAATAGTATGTCATCTTTGAATAATGTCTCGGATGATGATTTAACAAAAAGTTTGCAAAAATTCGAACAAACAATTGGGGAGGCAGAACGTGCTTTTGGGGATATCAGCGATGCGCATAAAAAGATGATAGCCATCCAAAAAGATATTGACGAGCACCAAGGAATATTAACCAAGCTCTCTACTTCAAGTAAGCTTAACTTGAAAAGTGATATCCGAAACCTGCAAGCACAATTTAGGAAAGCTAGTACCGATCTAAAAATGTTGACCACATGGCCAGCTCTGTCAAAACGCTTGGAGCAGCTTAGCGAAGCTCTTGAAATGGCCAAAAATGACACACTAGAGCTCCAAGAAGCCGAAAAAGGGTGTGTGTGGTTAGAAGAAGTGCTTCCAAAAATAAAAAATGAGTCCGATCTGTATGAAAAGGGCGTGGCACTACAAAGGCAATTGAACAACGTTGATTTTGAAAGGTTTAAAGAAGTTTTTACTACAAACATAGAGCTCATTTGGCAAATCTCTAATGTGATGCCAGAAGCTGAAGACCGCGGTTTTAACGATAATAAGAGTAGCTGAGTTTAAGGCATGCTTTTTGCATGTAGTATTGATTATGATGTGTGTTAAAATTAAATATAATATTACTACTCGTTGTGTTTTTAATTATGGGGTGAATTATGTCTAGCAATATGCAACTTGGTCCTTCAGATGGATTTCGAGTATTTGACTTAAGCCAACAAGGTGTGCAAGCTTCGGGATGGAAAAAATCTGCCGAAGGAAAGTGGGAACAGCTGCGTGTGAAAGTTGAAGATAATGGTGGCATTAGTGTGCAGGTGGTCACGCAAAGTGCTTTCAAACACTTTTTCAGCAATAGTTGGGGGGTGCAGGTTAAAACTGGTGCTATGTCGACGAAGGAGGGCACCACAGCATCGAACGACTTCAAAAAATACGAAAATAAGATGTTGGCTGCCATATTGCAATCTCCTACAGCAAAAACTGAAAACATTGGAAAATTATTTCAGTATGTCACTAATGTAATTGGGCTCGAAAAAATAGCGAATGAGTTATTAGGCAAAGGTGAAGAGTTGCAAGCCAAATTCGCAGCATTACTAAAGCCGCCATCTTCAACGATAGCACCTGCGCTGCATAAGCAATTGGAACAGGCATTTGCTTTTCTTAGATTAGCGATGGATGCGCTGCAAAATCCAGAATTAGCAGCTTTGAAAAGATCGCTTGTGGACTCGATGAAAAGCAGCTTAAATGAAGCTAGTAAATTGCTATTCTTCACCCAGGAAGCAGAACTGCACGTTACTGAGGGGAAAATTAATGAGCAGTTGGAAAAATTCGAGCAACTGAACGAAGAGTTGAGCCAGCAAGGCTTTAATGGATTGGCGTTGGATGTGCGACATGGTCCAATGAAAGATCTCAAGGAAACGTTAGAAACAATCACACAGGCGTCAACTAGCGGCGATTTAACCAAGCTAAAGGCTGAGGTAAAAACTTCCTTAGAGGAAGGTGAAACTGCATATACAGAAATAGCCAAGAATAGAGAGGTGCTGCGTGTGCTTAACACGCATGTGGGCAATATGACGAGTCTATTTGGTCAATTGAAGGTTGCTGATGAGGATCCTGCGAAGGAAGCAGTGCAAAAGACTCTCGACAAGATAAAGCATGCGAAGACTGAAATTCAACACATGAGTAGCGGTCCTGAATTTAAACGTCAGGTTGATGAGATTGCAAAGACAATCAATGAAGCCAATGAATTGTTTAGCAAAACTTATCAACCTACACCCTTTGAAGAAGTTTTTCATGCCTCCGTACAGGCCCTTAACACACGTGCCGATGCGTTTAATAAATTAATGCCTCCAAATCTTCCAGCTAATCAGGCAATCCAAATTGCAGGTATTGTGCAAGTGCGTGTGGGAGAATTGCAAAAATTGGCCATGAGCTTAAAAGACGGAGTCAACACAGCTACAGAAGAAAAAGTGGAAGAAGGGAAAGCCAGACTTGAACACAACAATCGCGTTGACATGGCTTTAGCACATCTCATTGCCACACCAGAGCTTTCGGAAGCGGCCGCGGATCCGATGGCCCTCATCGCATCCCGTGATGCTTTAGACAATGCCGCTGTAAGCAAAATGAGGAATAATCCAATGCTTAGTGCAGAGGCAGCAGCTGGGACGGTCCCAGCTTGGAAGAGCCTGGGAGAGTATTTTGACGAGACGATCACACGTATGCAGGAATCTTTTGACACGTTGAGCTCATTTTCTGAACGTGAAGATGTCGCTAAGTTACCAGCAGGTAAAGAGGTGGCTGCCAGTACAAATGCGTTAGTGGATTTAGAGGGAAAACCCCTGGTGGCTATCGATCATGAAGATAGTGAACCCTTCGATGAAAATGGGCTTCAAGGCTTGCGTGTCGGCACAGAAACATTGCCATCGCTACTCGCCAATGTGGAACAATTGCGTGCCAAGTATGGGGATAAGTGGCAAGAAAAAGAAATTGAAGCTTACCAGGAATTGCAAGTGCACAAGGACGTGTTGTTAACACTTATCGCAGCCAATGAAAGCACGATACGGGATATACAACAGGTGTATCAAGATCAATTAAGTAGCGATTTCAAGCCACAAACTGAGGCCTTAGAAAAGGCTGGTGCTACCCATTCCAAAGGGATGATTTTAGATATATATAGACGCCTGGTGGTCAATACAGCACCTATCTTTACGCAGAAAGCATCTGCAGGTTTAGTAGGTGGAGCACAATTTAACCTGGCAAACTATCAGATTGATACACCAACTAAAAGGATCAATATCCAAGAGGAGTATTTAGGTGAGATTCCTGCAACCCTGCAAGCGGGAGCGCAAGCTTGGACCGAAGGGCTAGAATCCACTTCGCAAGCCTGGACAGCACTTGGTGCGATAGCCGGTGTCTTAGAAACTTACGGCCAAACGATCGCTAAAGCAGAAGAACATGTCAAAGTGCATGGCTATAGTCACCATCTTCCTGAGATGTTGTTAACCAATGTCAAGCAACGTGTCGCTTCCCTTATTAAGTCTGGAGATATCAAGGATCCAAAAACCATAGAATCGTTTGGCAACGAAGTGGCGGGGGTGCACAAAAAAGTGGCTGAAAGCCTCCAAGCAGCCGAAGAGCAAGTGGCCGTGCAGCAAGAGGTTAAGAAGAATGTAGCTGAACTTGTAGCGGTCTTAAAAGAAGAGCATAAGGCCCTTAAAACAGCCGTGAAAGAAAAATATCTGCCAGAGGGATGCTTAGCGCTTGGCAACGCCATGGAAGAAGGTATCCAGCGCATGGAAGTTTTGAAAGAGCAAAAGCCCTCGATCGGCTGGTGGAAAAAAGAGTCCAAAGAATGGTCGCAGCTTAGTCTTGAAGAGACCAGAAGCTATGGACAAGAAGTGTTAGCACAAGTAAGGCGTGAAAAGGCGCGCTTTAGCGACGTCAGCGATGCCGTGGCACGCTTTGTCATGGCCAAAGTCGACATCGATAAGAAGCTGCTAGAGCTGGCGCAGCCAGAAATGCACAAGCTAATGGGTACTGTCGTCTCCAAGCCACAGCATCGTTTGGCGCATGAGCTGCGTTTAGCTGAAGAGCGCGAAGCGAAAGGAATAGAAGCGGCGATCCAAAAGAGCAATGGCAAGCAGCTTGATAAGATCGCACAAACCCTTAAAGAAAGTGCTGAAAGGCTTAATTTTCAATTAAGCAAAGTAGGAATACGCATTGGTCAATCTGATTATCTAGAGCAGCTTAGCGGCATTGCCGACGGTTCTCCAGAAGCTTTGGCTGCTAAGAAAGATTTTCTGGCGGAAGAAAGGCAAAAAATTGAAAGTTTTAAACAAAAAGCAGTTAAAGATTTCGCCAAGCTGAATATAGCGATAGCCCCACCTAAGCAGGGTGTTACGGCAGGTGTAAGTGTCGATTCTACAAAACTTGAAGAAGCTTGGGACGGCCATCTAAGCAAGCTTGATGCCATGTTTAGAAGCTTACCAACTGATGATGCGGCCATTGGCGCGTTGAGTAAACAACAACTTTTGATGCTGCGTACTAAACGGGAAGAAGCTTTGGCTCAATGCAAGAATGAGTTGTTGGAAATGATGACAGCCCGTGAAAAAGCTGTTGGAGCCCAAACATTTTATGACAAAACCTTTTCGCGCGTGACGGCACGTATAGCACATTTAACAGCTACCGGTGGCTCAGAAGGGATGATCAAGCAGTTAGAAGATCAGTTACAACACACGCAAGATAGCTATGCCAAGCATTTTGTGGGAGGATTAGCGAATTCGCTAGATATGGAACGCTTCGCCCACAAGCTAGGAATGCTGAGTGGTAAATTGGCCGCGGTTGATAATAAAGCACAAATGCAAGAGGCTGTCACAGCGCGGTTGAAAGAAACCATGCAAGAAATTGAAACGTATAGTGCTCAACTTGAATCACCTGCGCTAAAGGCCTATCTACCTGAAGCCATACACATCCATATGCAACAATTGATTGCAGAAAAGAAAGCGCAGCTTAACAAACTTGTACCAAACGATACCACAGGAATAGCTCCGGAAAAACTCGATGGGAAGAGCTTTTCACAGTGGGAAAAAGATGTGTTTGTGAGCACAAATTCCGCTATCGATAAGCTGGAACAACAACTACATCTGACTCAATGCGCAGAGGCTGCACAGCGTTATGAGGCCAAATTGAAACAGGTGGATGCTCGTCTTGCAGAAATGCGTCAAGTTCCAAAAAACTTTGATGAGCTTGAAGACCAAGCTGTGGGGCAGTTTGTTTCAGCTCACAAGTTGGAAAAAGAATTAAAGCAAGAGATAGAAAAACAACAGAGCTTTAACAAAATTATGAGAGCAGGCTATCCAAGTATTCTTGAGAAGTTTGCCACAAGACTCAATGCTTCCGTGGATCATTTAGACGAGTTTATGCAAAATCTCAATGAACCAGAGTATTGGGTGCAGTTATCAAAACTAAAACAAGGGTCTGACGAGTATAAGGCTTTGCTCGCGCTAGCTGTCGATGGACGCAAAGCAGCGATCGTGCAGTTTCAAAAAAACCTCCAAAAAATACAAGATGGCATTTGGAGTATGACTGAATCTGGCGATATCTCGTTTGATCCAACATTCGTACAGGCTATGAATGCGGCGTTTAATAAGAGTTCGGTAGCTCTTGATTCTCTTTTGCTATCGTATGATGAAGCGCGCATATTTTCTAATAAGAACAATCTAACCTCATTGTCACCAAGCCAACTGCGTGGCTATTTAGATCGTGTGGATTCCTTAATACGCCATGATGCTAATGCTTGGACGGTGTCCAATTTGAAGGCAGTCTCGCGGGCGATCAAAGAATATAAAGCCGCTAAGGCCCAAGTCGAAGAGCACATTAACACCATGGACGACCCTCAGTTGGCTGTTCAGCTGCAAGAGGTGTTAAAAGCCCAAGAGATACGTTATCGAGCTATTTCAAGCGATATCAAAAATGTAAAAGAGATGCAGGTGTTTGCGAAACAAGCTGGTGATGTAGTAGGACATCTTAAAGGTGCTTTAGAGAAAGTAGCGTTACAAAAACAAGTTAAAGGTGGTATCGCAGAGCTAGCGCAGATGAAGCGTTTTGTTGACGCAAGTGATAAACCACAAGCCAAAGCATTTTCAGCCGAAATTGACAAGTTCTCTGAGCTGCTCAAGGTCTTAGCTAAAGGCGATAAGCCAGCAGCGAAAGGCTTAGCAGGGCTATGGGAAAAAATCAGTACGACATCGTATAAGAGCGCAGTCGATAGTGCCTTTGCCCAAATGGAGGCCCTCAGAAAGCGCTCTATCGAGTTCACAGAAAAGTCGATTGTTTAAGGCGCAGCCTTAAAATGTAGCTTAGGCTTTAGCCTGAGCTCGTTTTGGCAGGCTCAAGCCTGCCAAAACGAGCTCAGGATAAATCCTAAGCTACATTTATTAGGCTACAC
>JABDFJ010000042.1:6460-22448 GCA_013286645.1 Chlamydiota bacterium
TTAGGCTTTAGCCTGAGCTCGTTTTGGCAGGCTTGAGCCTGCCGCGCGCCGCACGCGATAGCGATGTGAGGCGCGCTAGTTTGTGGCAAAGCAAGATTTAGAAAAAAACATTAAGGCATAAAAGCCTGAGGCGTTGGCAGCAGGGGCTGTACGCAACATTCGTGAGGCCGCGACACCGAGCGCGCCTCGCATCGCTATCGCGTGCGGCGCGTGGCAGGCTCAAGCCTGCCAAAACGAGCTCAGGATAAATCCTAAGCTACATTTATTAGGCTACACCTTGTTAGCTACCACTTCGAGGCGGCGGATCTTGAAATGCACTTCTCCATTGGGGAAGGGGGGCTCTAGTTCCAAAAAGCGATCGATGGTCGCTTGCATGAACTGCTGCTTTTTCTCTTGCGGCAACGGACGCAAGTAGGGGAACCATTGGCTGATAAACTTTTCAAAGATAACTCTTGAGGGGAATATGTCCTTTTGGGGCACCACTTCGAGCCTTTTGGCTACAAAATGATGTGCTGCCAATTTATTGCCATACTCTTGCTGTTCCACAAAATTCCAGCCGGTCGAAAACTCTTTAAAATAGTCAGCCCAGTCTGGGGAGGCGACTAATTCATTTACCGCTTGTTCTAGGGTGGTGGGGAGTCCCATAGGCATGGTGATGGCCAGCGTGCCACGATTTTTTAAGCTACGATAAGCACCTTCTAAAAAAGCATCGTGACTTTGCACCCATTGCAAAGTAGTAAACGAAAAGATGACATCAAAGAGTGCTGAAAAGTTGAGCTGTTGGGCATCTTGAATGTTAAAATCTAAGTTGTTGTGGCCGCTGCGGGGAAAATTTTGCTTGGCAAAGGCGATCATGGAAGGGGAGTTGTCAATGCCAAAGATGGCCCCTTGAGGTAGTCTGGTCGCAATGGCCGCCGTGAGCTTACCATCTCCACACCCTACGTCGAGGATCATCTCATTGCCTGCGATTGGCACATACTGCATGAGATCGGTAGCTGCATCTTTTTGGGACGATGAATTTTCGTAGTAGTCGGCAGCTTGCCAGTAATCGGCATTGCTAGCTGTAAGCCTTGGTGTGCAGGTCAAAAGTGAAAGGGTAGCTAATGAGTAAATGAGTTTTTGTTTCATGATCTGTCCTATGTTAACTATGGAAGAAGTAGCCTTTTGCTAATTCAGTATATGCAGCCACTTGTCTTTCTTTCCAGATTTTATCTTTGCCTAGCTCTTTAGCCATGAGGGTTGCTACTTGAGGAGCTATCTCTATGCTGGCAGCAGCGCCGAGAAAGAGGCAACGTGTGCGGCGCGCAAGCACATCTTCGATGTTGTAGGCCATCTCATGTCTAACAGCCCAAATAGCATCTACGCCACGGCAAGGGAGGTCTGGATGTAATTTATTAATCAAGGTTTGATCGTTAGAAGCCAATTGTTCCACATGCTTTAAATCGTCACCATAGAAATTCCATTCTGAAGGCGAAGTAAAAGGTTCACACCAGCCATGAATATGGGTGTGTATGGTTTCTGAAGGGCGGAAAGGTAAGTTGACTAGGCGGGCTGCTGTGTTAATGGTTTCTTCACCTAATTTGCGGTAGGTGGTCCATTTCCCCCCCGTGACAGTGATCAGTTGGGTCGGGGACTCCATGATGGTATAGTCGCGCGACAGCGCGGCAGTGCTTTTATAAGCCGCTTTTGGTTTAACGAGGGGGCGTAAGCCGGCAAAAGTGCTTAGAATATCGGTACGTGTGGGGCGTTTGGTTAAATATTTGCCCGCGTATTCTAAGAGATATTCGATTTCTTCTTGCTGTGGTCGTGGTTCCATGGAGATATTGGGTATTGCAATGTCGGTTGTACCTACTAGGACGCGGTGATGCCAGGGGATGGTGAATAGCACGCGTCCATCGTCAGTTTCAGGGATGATCATAGCTTCATTGCCAGGGAAGAAGGAGCGGTCGAGGATGATGTGAGAGCCTTGGCTTGGTACGATGCTAGCTTCGATATTATTGACATCCATTTTTCGGATGGTGTCAACAAAAACGCCTGTGGCATTGATGATTGCTTTGCCTTGGATTTCATATTCTTGGTTATTCTCTAGATCGCGCACGACAATGCCTGTTACTTTGTTGTTGGCATGGATAAGCTTGAGCACACGCATATAATTGAGAGGCACGCCGCCTAGTTCGGCAATGGTTTGGGCTAAATTGATAGCGAGGCGTGCGTCGTCGAATTGTCCATCGAAATAACGAATTCCTCCTGAAATGAGACTACTGTTAATAGTGGGAAGGCATTGCATCATTTCATCTTTAGAGAGCAGTGTGGAGGTGCCAAAGTTGAAACGGCCAGCAAGTAGATCATAGAGCTTGATGCCCGTAAGGTAGTAATATTTGGACAACCAGCTTTGTGTGGGTAATAGAAAGGGGAGGGGGTGGACTAAATGCGGTGCATTGTGTAGCAGCAGAGCGCGCTCTTGCAACGCTTCGCGCACGAAGGAGACGCTGCCTTGGCGTAAATAGCGCACGCCCCCATGCACCAGTTTGGTGCTCCGGCTGGAGGTGGCTTGGGCAAAGTCTGCTTGTTCTACCAATAGCGTGCGATAGCCACGGGTGACTGCATCGAGGGCAGCACCAAGCCCTGTGGCACCACCGCCAATGATGATGATGTCCCATGGCTTGGGAGAGGCTTTCAGTTGGGCGAGCAGGGCGGCACGATTCATGGGTTGTTCCTTTCTCAAGGCGATTTAAAGGACCTAAAGGACCAAAATGACCTAAGGGACGTATAAGATAAAGTTAGTATGTCGTTTTGGTCCTTTAGGTCCTTTTTGTTCATGGCTCGATCCAGTGTGTTGAGCGTTGTACAGCGCGCTGCCAGGTTGTTCGCAATTGCATTGCAACGGCACGATTCATTGTGGGGTGAAATTCTCGCTCGATATGCCACTGTTGATCGATGTCAGTTTGGCTTTTCCAAAAACCGACCGCTAGTCCAGCTAGATAGGCCGCACCAAGCGCTGTGATTTCTAGCACTTTTGGGCGTTGGATGGTGGTGCTTAAGATATCCGCTTGGAATTGCATGAGTAGGTTGTTGGCTGAGGCTGCGCCATCGACGCGCAGTTCTGTAATGTTCATGCCGGAGTCTTTTTGCATGACTTCAAGCACATCAGCCACTTGGAAGGCGATCCCTTCGATGGCTGCGCGTGCTAAGTGTGCGGCGGTGGTACCGCGCGTGAGGCCGATGATTGTGCCTCTCGCATAGGGGTCCCAGTGGGGGGCACCCATGCCAGTAAATGCAGGCACGAAATAGACACCGTCATTATTTTCCACGGAGGCCGCTAGGGATTCACTTTCAGTTGCGGAGGAGATGATTTTGAGGCCATCGCGCAGCCATTGGATGACAGCACCAGCGCTGAAGATGCTCCCTTCGAGGCAGTAATGAGTGGTGTGGTCTATTTTCCAGGCAATCGTTGTGAGGAGCTCATTGCTAGAACGGATCGCTTTTGTACCTGTATTTAAGAGCATGAAGCAGCCGGTGCCATACGTGTTTTTTACTGAGCCTGGTTGGGTGCAACGTTGACCAAATAAAGCGGCTTGTTGATCGCCAGCAATGCCTGCAATAGGGATGGGAGCTCCGAAGATATTGGGTGCAGTGTGGGTATACAGTTCACTTGAGCCATGCACTTGTGGCAGCATGTTGCGAGGGATATCTAGCAGGGAAAGCAATTGTTCATCCCATTGTCCACGATGAATATCGAAAAGTAGTGTGCGCGCAGCATTTGATATTTCTATCATATGCATGTTGCCCTCTGTCAACTTCCACATGAGCCAACTGTCTATGGTGCCAAAGGCTAAGTCTCCTTTAGCAGCTAGGTCTCGCGCTCCTTTGACATGATTTAAAATCCATTGGATCTTTGTACCTGAAAAATAGGGATCAAGTTTGAGTCCGGTTTTTTGTTGGAAGAGAGTTTCGTGACCTGAATTTTTTAGCTGTTGGCATAAGGGCGCTGTGCGGCGATCTTGCCAGACGATAGCGTTATAGATGGCTTTGCCTGTAAGGCGATTCCAGACGACGGTCGTTTCACGCTGGTTGGCGATGCCAATAGCAGCGATGTTATTGGGTTGTAAGCCATTTTGGATTATGATTTTACGTGCAACGAATAACTGTGATTCCCAGATGGCTTCGGGATCGTGCTCAATCTGTCCGGGGCTTGGAAAAATTTGAGGGAATTCTTGTTGGGCGCAGGCATGGATGTTGCCTTGGTGGTCGATGAGCAGCGCGCGTGAGCTTGTGGTGCCTTGATCGAGCGCAAGGATGTATTGCGTGGTAGTCATATGGTCTATTATTCCCATGCCCGTGCCCGTGCCCGTGCCCGTGCCCGTGCCCGTGCCCGAATTCAGGTTGCTGGGATCTTAATAGATTACTAAATAAAATAAAAGTTATTAGAAAGTGGAGGAAAGGACCTAAAGGACCTAAAGGACCTAAACGACTAAAGGACAATGTTTTAGTCGTTTAGGTCCTTTTGAGGTAATTGCATAATTCCCGTTTATCGCTTTTTGGCGCTTTTGCCAATCTTCGCCATTTTGCGCAAATCCCCTACTCTTAAGAGTATGTGGATTTGCGCAAAATGGCGAATCTTGCCAAAATCATCCAAAAATCGATTAAACGGAACTTATGCAATTACCTCTTTTGGTCCTTTAGGTCGTTTTGATGCTCAGTATGCTATTGAACCTCTTTGTCCTGCAAAGGGGTCACAGGATGGAAGACTAAGTGGAATTTTGCGGGTCCAGGCTTACTAATGGGATCATAAACTACATCAACTACCAACGTTTGCTGTTGCGAGGTGACGACGAACCCTTCGTCGTTGCGCTGGATATCACGGACCATTGCGGCAGAGCCTAACTCATTGGCCAGCTCTGGACTACTAAGAAGTGCTTTGTATTCCTTAACACTTTGGTAAAAGGGAGGGAGAGCCGCGTGCGCATCAATGGCGGTGAAGGCGAAGCAAAGTGTCGCACCAGTAAAAAATAATTTGGATAAGCTGTTCATGGTTAATATCTCCTACATTTTATGTGGATCAGCACTATTACATGTTAAGGGCATATGCAATTTCGGGCACCGGCACGGGCACGCACACGGGCACGAAAGCTACCCACCTCGTGGGTATGTACAGCCTTATGAATATTAGTATATTCGAATTGTTAGCTATATAACAAGTAATTTATCTAAAGATGTAAGTAATTACTTTATAGACAAAAAATTAAAAAGTTGTTATATTTTTTACTTTTTGTATTAAAAAGGTGAGAATCATGTCTTCTTCGCGCACGATAGCATGGATGGTTTGGATAGTAGCATCTGTTTTTTATGCCTATCAATATATTTTACGTGTGATGCCCAACATTATGTTGGGTGACATTATGCAGCAATTCAACATCGATGCCGCTACTTTTGGTCAATTTTCTGGCGTCTATTACATCGGCTACTCCTTAATGCACTTGCCAATCGGTATCATGCTTGACCGTTTTGGTCCACGTAAAGTGATGACAGGCTGTATTTTATGCACTGTAGTCGGTATCTTACCTCTTCTTTTTGCAGAACACTGGATGTATCCTATTATAGGCAGAGCATTACTGGGCATGGGATCATCGGCAGCAATATTAGGGGTCTTTAAAATCATTCGCATGACGTTTAGTGAAGCAAATTTCCCAAGGATGTTGAGCTTTTCGGTAACTATCGGCCTAATGGGCGCCATCTATGGAGGTGGGCCTGTGAGCTACATGCGTGAGACATTTGGATATCAAGACGTTGTTCAAGTCTTTGTGATCATGGGATTAGTCTTAGCGGCAGTCACATATTGGATAGTTCCTGAGATGCAAAGCTCTTCCGAGACCACAATAAAGGCTGATATTTTTGAGGTGCTAGGAAATGCACGTGTAATTTTGTGCTGTCTGTTTGCTGGTATGATGGTGGGCCCTTTGGAGGGATTTGCCGATGTGTGGGGAACAGCATTTTTGAAGCAGGTGTATAGTTTTGATGGCTCTGTGGCCGCTGGGTTATCATCGATGATTTTTGTGGGGATGTGTTTTGGTGCCCCTGTGTTGAGCTTAGTGGCTGATAAGACAAAAAATTATTTGGCGACGATCATTGGAGCTGGAATATTAATGGCGGGTATTTTTGTGGGGCTGTTAGTATGGCATTTTGCAGCGGGAGCCATTAGCATTAGTTTTGTATTAGTGGGTATCTGTTGCGCCTATCAGATTCTGGCTATCTATAAAGCTTCGACTTATGTGCGTGCTGAAGTGGCGGGGTTGACCACGGCTGTGGCTAATATGATCATAATGATTTTTGGTTATATTTTTCATACCACGATGGGTAGTATCATCAGTATGATGGGAGGACCAACTAGTTCTCAAGCGTTGGTTTATGGTGTATCTGTGATTCCTGTTGCGCTTTGTGTTGGTGTAGTGGGGTTTGCGCTATTGCTCTTGACGGAGAAGGCGCCAAAGAGTGTGACGCTGCAAGGAGAATAGACATCATGTATTCTCCGCATCTTTGCGGAGAATACATTTATGAAGCGTTAGGCTATGGCTAGGGCTAGTTCTTTTTTGTGATGCAGGTGGGCTTCAATTTTGCGATATAATAAGCCACCGTAGTGCGGGATATTCCTTCCAACCCAATTGCCTACGGCTAAGCCCACGATAGGCACAAAGACTGTCGTATGATGGTCAATATGGCACACAGTAACCGCTATATTGGCAGCAAGCGAGATGGGTGCTGGCAATTTTACCCCAGTTACTTGTTCAATAAATTCCTGGGAACAGGCTGATCCGCCAGATGATGCCTCGAGGTCTTTTGGACCATGTTTGATGTGGGTGTAGACCCCAATACCTACGCCTAAGAGGAAAAATGGCGCGAAAAGTTTAATGTTTGTGTATGCAGAAAAAATTCCTAGCGCGACAGCACTGATTTTTTCTAATACTTCCATGACACGTGTTGATTTCGATTTGCCAGCATCATGACTATGGGGATGGGTGCTGCTGATTGTAAGATGGCAACATTGTTGAGGTTGTGTAATAGCTTCGCTCATTTATACTATCCTTGTAAAAGGGGTGTTATAGTGCTTTGTCCATAGCATTAACCCATAGGGAAGTGTGTAGAGTGTGCAGTTTTTAAGTGGCATCAATGTGGCTTGTTTTTTAGGAAAACGTCTGGATCGGTGACTATTTTCAAGGATAGCGCTTTCTTTTGCAATATGAATATATGCACCTACAGCCATTCCCGCAAAAAAAAACGTGCCCTTGCCCTTGCCCGTGCCTGTGCCCGAAAATATGGGACTTTACGAAAAAAAATGTTGCTAATGTGATTGCTTTTCCTTGAGAAATTTTATTAGCGGGAACTGCTGTATGCACCTATCTTAATAGTAGGATAGGTGCATAAATTTGCTCAATATGCGAATGCTATGAGCTTACTGACCGGGTACGGCGGGAGCTGGAGGGTAAGTGGGAGATGCTTGTTGCACAGGTACTGTTGTGGTTTGAACGGGATACTGAGGGTATACAACAGGAGTAACGGCATTAGGATTCACATAAACGCCACCCCCAGCGCCTGCAGCTGCACCATTATTCAAGCCCGCATCATACGCACGTCGATCTTGATTGAGGTTGCCTTCATGATTATATGCGCCGCCTTCGTAATTATGGGCCGGGTTGACGTTGCTATGGTATTGATTCATATTGCGCTGCTCACCAGGTCTAGGCTCATAGCGTCTATGTTCGGCCGCACCACGCTCACCTCCACGTTCTGTAACGAGGGATTGCGGATTATCGCTTGTAGTTTGTGTGTTGTTAGTATCAGCAAAAGCAAATACAGGGACCAAGACTGCGATTAGCATTACTTTTTTCCATATGGGCATGATGTTCATGAGAGCTCTCCTAAATGTAAAAGAAACTGTTATCTTCTATTTACATTAGAATAGAATTTAATTTAAACATAAATGGACAACTGACTATTTTGTCCACTCAGTCCATGCAGTCCACTCAGTCCATGTCGTCCATTTTCTGTGATTTCAGGAAGCGAGAGCGGCAACATGAGCTTTGACGGCTGAAGCTAGCCCACCATTGGTTACGTCATAGCCACCTTCAAGCACCGAGACAATTCTGCCTTGAGCATATTTGGCTGCAATCTCTTTCACAATTTGGGTAAGATCTGCAAAGTCTTGATCTTCAAGGTTAAAGCCACCAAGTGGATCTAGATAATGCGCATCGAAGCCAGCTGAAATCAGCACCAATTCTGGTCGAAAAAGGCTCATGGCGGCCGTGAGCTGATTGGTGAAAGCATGCTTGACATGTTCGCTTGATTTTCGACCTGGAGCAATGGGACAGTTCAGGGTTGTCCCTTGGGCGTCCCCATCCCCAGTCTCTTCGGCTTTGCCTGTGCCTGGGTAATTGCAGCTATTATGTGTGCTGAAATAAAAAACGCTCGGGTCATTGTAAAAGATTTCTTGGGTGCCGTTGCCATGATGGACATCCCAATCTACAATGAGTACCTTTTTGATACCGTATACCTGTTGTGCATAGCGTGCGCCAATGGCTACATTATTAAACAGACAAAAACCCCCACCAGCGTTTGTATAGGCATGATGGCCTGGAGGGCGGATCAAGCAAAATGCTGTGCGTGCAGTCTTTGCCATCACAACGTCGATGGCTTTAACGACGCTGCCTGCAGCATAAAGAGCCGCGTTTAATGATTGTAGGCAAATTTGGGTGTCGCCTGTGGAAAGCGTCGTATTGCCGGTGGGACTGGCATTTTTTACTTCATTTTCGACTGTCTCATAATAGGTTGCAGTGTGACAAGTGAGAATCTGGGCTTTAGAAGCTTGGGCTGCCAAAATTGTGTTGTCCTTGGTCATTAAATGGGCATTTGCTAGTGACTCAACAATAGCATCTAGACGTTTAGGACATTCTGGGTGGCTTGTACCCGTCAGATGTTCTGAGCATATGGGATGGGTGACAATACAAACGGGTTGCACTGAAGGTATATTAGAAGAGGATATTGACATAAAAGATTGTCTCACGTGATAAATGTTAAGATTGGACTTTGGCTTTCCATTGTTCGAGCAGTTCGAGGGTGACCCCGCTGCCCCCACAGACGACCACGGCAATTTTGCGATACGCTTTTAAATCTTGCGGCATGTCATAGATGAGTGCTAGAGCAGCGCCGCAAGCAGGTTCGACAAATAAGCGTCGCTGGTCAGCAAACCTCACAACAGCATCCAAAGCTTGTTTATCAGAAACGATTTTGGGAATAATCTGATGATGTTTAGTCCATTCCAAGGCTTGCTCGGCGACGGTTTTTGCTCCTAGCGAAGTAGCTATCGTTCTAATCGCATCGAGCGTCACCAGTTTGCCGGCTGCGACCGATTTTGCAAACGAAGCTGCTCCCTCCGTCTCAGCCGTAAACACGGCTACATCATTCCACCCCACCTCATGCAAACCCTGCACTACGCCACAAAGCAAGCCTCCGCCACCCACCGCTAAGACGATGGCGTCGGGTTTATCACCACTTTCCTTCATTTCATGCACCAAAGTCGCATGCCCTTTCCAAATCAAGGGATGGTCAAAGGGAGGAATATAGAAGCATCCAGGCGCTGTGGCTAGCTTTCGTGCTAAGACATCGGCCTCATTCCAATTTTCGCCGTGCACGATTACTTCAGCACCTTCGCGCCGCATCTTGCCAATCATTAGTTTTTGTGTCGTTTGTGGAACAATGACTTTTACTGGGCGATGCAGCAAGCGCCCCGCATAGGCTACTGCTAAGCCGGCATTACCACCAGAAGAGGAGACAAAGCTTTGGGCATGCTCATGGTGCACATTATGGGAGCAGAGGTATCCGATGCCGCGGTTTTTAAAGGAGCCACTGGGCTGCAGGGCTTCAAGCTTAAGGAAGATCTCGTGGCCGGTCTCTGCACTTAGTTCTAGCGATTTGATGTATGGTGTTTTGATATAAAGTTCTTGCATGAACCTATCCTATTCTAACAGAGTTTTCTGGTACATATTCAGGTCATATGCTGCAGTAGTTTATCTAAAAATGGATATATAATCAGCAACTCAAAAAAACACTACTCCGAATTTCAATACTTTTGTTATGGTGACTTTTTATTTGAAAAGTGAGTCGAACATGCTGCTTTCTAAGCGAATAAAGCCCATGAGACCTTGCTCTTTTAGAGCAGTCATAAAGCTTTTTAGCTCAATATTAGGTGTGATCATACTAGGTGGGGTGACTAGCTGTGGGCTCGTTCCTGATCCCCCTGATTTAAGAGCTGCTCCTCAATGTGCATTAGAGCAAGCCAAGCTAGAGGCAATCGCGGAAGCTGCTTATATCACCGATCATTGGATGGAGCACGAGTGGTGGCATTATTTTGGGGATCCACAGCTCGATCGTCTCATTGAACAAGCCTTACTTGAACATCCCTCCATCGAAGAGGCGCAAGCACGCTTAGGAGCAGCCATTGCCATTAGTGAAAAAGCGGAAGCACCCTTATGGCCAGGCTTTAACTTTGAAACAGATATCACTAAAGTGCACCAGAGTCCAAATGGCATTTTTGGAATCTTGCAAGCCTCAGATCCTGCTTATCCTATCACTTATCGCCAACGAAATATGGAGATAGGCTTTCAATATGATTTTGATTTTTTTAAAATCCATAGCAACGAAATCATTGCCCAGTTGGATGAAGTGCAGGCTTTGAAAGCGGAAGAGTATATTGCACGCATGGCGCTAGCCATCTCGGTGGCGCAAACCTATTATCAAAATCAGATATGCAGGGCGAGAGAAAAGCTGGCTGAACATTTGCTCAACAATCGTCAAGACATGATTTCTTTGTCAGAGAAACGTCAAACGCAGGGGCTTGTTGGGAGAGTTAATATCAATAACGCAGTCAATGATGCTTTGCGCACGAAACAAAATCTATCACAGTTATCACAAGAGACTTTAACAAGCGGCTACGAGTTGCAGGCGCTGCTGGCTGGTGATTTTGCTATCCCGGTGTGTGCGATTGATATCGATGGGCATTTGGAGCCTTTTCCTGTGCCTTGTTCGCTGTCTTTGGATTTGTTAGCCCACCGTCCTGATGTGTGGGCACATCGCTGGCGGGTTGAAGCAGCTGCGCGCCAAATTTGTATCGCACGCGCCGCCTTTTATCCCAACATCAAGTTTCAGGGCTTGATAGGCTTGCAAGCTGTAAACGATTTGCCCTTTTTTACCTGGGACAGCATAGCGGGATTTTTATACGGTCCAACCTTGCGCTTGCCCATCTTTGATGGTGGGGCGATTAAAGGGGATTACGACAATCGTCGCCAACAATATCGCTTGGCCGTGGCTCAGTATGACGCTTGCGTGTTAACAGCTACTAGGGAAGTATTAAATGCGCTTGTGGCTTTGCGGAAGACGGATGAGCGCTATCATATCGCTCGCCAACTAGAAAAATTAGCTTGGGAAAATGCCGAGAACTCGCGGCTACGCCTGAAATATACGCTTAACTCAAAATTGGATTTTATGTCCTCGGAAAATGATTGGTTGCAAGCTAAAGATGCTAGCCTACAAGCCTATATGGATTGCTTGCAAGCGCGGTTAGTATTAATCCGGTCTCTTGGTGGTGGCTACGAATTTGAGTGTGATAAATTTGATTTATAAAAAGAAAGGTGTCGGCACATGCCATTAAATGTTGATGTACACAAGCACATAACAGTCTCAGATGAAAGCAGCGGTCCTGTAGGTGCAGCGCCAACGCATGAAGACCATCATAAACGACGACGCGTCATCAGGGCGATGATTTTTTTACTTATCGTTGGAGGAGTGGTTTCCGCGCTCATTTGGCTATTTTTCTATCGCGGCTGGACCTCCACGGACGATGCTTATGTGGGTGGAAATATCGTTGTTATCTCCTCGCGTCAAGATGGGTGTGTCATTGCCTATTATGCTGACAATGCATCGTATGTGGAGGAGGGGGAGGCGCTCGTACAGTTAGATCCCACAGACTACCTGACAGCTTTTGAACAGAAAATGGCTGCTTTGGCTTTAGCTGCGCGTGATGTGCGTGGCCTTTATGAAGATGTGCGTCAGAAGATGGCCAATGTGCAGCTTGAAAGAACGAAAATGGAACGCGCTTTGCTTGATGTGACGGCGCGCAGCAATCTGGTGGGCTATGAAGCCATTCCACAAGAAGATTTTATGCATTCTGAAGCCGATTTTAAGACTGCGCAAGCTTCGTATGAAGTAGCGCAGCATCAATTAGATTATGCTGAATCTTCGCTTGGTAGCACACGTTTAGACCAGCATCCTAAAATCATTAACGCCAAAAGTGATTTGA
This sequence comes from Chlamydiota bacterium, assembly GCA_013286645.1. Classification (GTDB taxonomy): domain Bacteria; phylum Chlamydiota; class Chlamydiia; order Chlamydiales; family Parachlamydiaceae; genus JABDFJ01. Next base: position 18,807 of record JABDFJ010000042.1, read on the forward strand.
TTACCGCCTATCTTCAGCTGCAACGATGTACGATTAAGGCTCCAACGACAGGCTATGTGGCCAATCGCAATGTACAGGTGGGTCAATCGGTACATGCCGGCACGTCCATGCTTGAGATCATCCCGTTAAATCATGTGTGGGTTGACGCTAATTTTAAAGAAACGCAATTGGAAAACATTCGCATTGGACAGAAAGTGAATTTAACGACGGATGTTTATGGCAAAGATGTCGTTTTTCATGGCGTTGTAGGAGGGATCATCCCAGGCACAGGTAGCACCTTTTCGCTGCTACCAGCACAAAATGCCACTGGCAACTGGATTAAAATCGTGCAACGCGTGCCTGTACGCATCTACCTTAATCCAGAAGAATTGAAGAAATATCCCCTTGTATTGGGATTAACTGTCACAACTTCGATTAGATCCACAGATACTTCGGGGTTGCGTTTGGCTGATAAACCTGTCAAACACCAGGTGCAGACTGCTATCTATGACGTCAACCTAGAACCCATTGAGAAGATCATCGAACAGATTGTTAAAGAAAATCTAACGATTGCCTCAGCAACAAAGAAATAGTTTGAAGCTGCCATGCAAAAAGCTCCCTTGACCGGAATTACATTTTATCTGCTGGTCATTGCCATGGGATTGGCGTCCTTTATTGATTCACTCGATTTTTCCATTGCCAATGTGGCTATTCCAGCTATAGCTGCCAATTTTGGGGTGAGCGTCAAGGATGGGACATGGGTGATCACTTTGTATGCAGTTAGCTGTGCCGTCACCATCGGCATTACAGGTTGGTTGGCTACCCGTTTTGGGGGCGGTAAGGGTTATTATGGTTTCTCTGTTTGTGTTTACGATCCTATCTGCTCTTTGTGGATTAGCCTGGGATTATAATTCACTGCTCATCTTTAGAGTTTTACAAGGGGCCTTTGGAGGGCCCTTGATGACCATCCCCACGGTTTTGGTGCTGGCTAATGCACCTGAAAACAAGAAAGGGATGGCTACGCAAATATTGGTGCTCTTAATTATTATGGCGCAGGTGTTAGGTCCATTTGTTGGCGGCTGGATCACAGATAATTTTGGCTGGCGTTGGATTTTCTTTATCAATATCCCTTTCTGTGTGTTTTCTTTAGTGATTACGGCTGTTGCTTTGAAAGGGCGCGAAACAACGACGACTAATATTCCCTTGGATGTGGCGGCTTTCTTGTTATTAGCTATCGGGGTAGGGGCGTTACAGGTTTTTCTAGATAGGGGCAATGATGAAGATTGGTTTGGTTCGACAAAGATCATCATTTTAGCTCTGATATTTACCATTTCATTGTCGTTTTTCATCCCTTGGAATTTATATTCGCAAAAGCGTTTAGTTGAAGTTCGCTACTTTAGAGATCTCAATTTTAGTGTTTCAACCTTTGTGACGACGTTAGCTTGGCTTTCTGTAGGAGGAACAACGATTCTTATGTCATTGTGGTTGCAAACGCAAATGGGGTATACGGCTACCTACGCCGGTTTAGCTGTCATGCCATTGGGGCTTACGCCAGTTTTAATCGCGCCTTTAGTTGACTATTTGATGAAAACGGTGAGTCTAAGGATGGTGACTACTGTTGGGTTAACTCTTTCTGCGGCCACTTGTTTTTGGTTTAGCAACATCACACCTCAAGTCACTCTATCTCATTTGATGTGGATACGGGCTATTCAAGGGTTAAGTCTCCCTTTATGTTTTTTGCCTTTGTTTCAGTTGTCAGTGAGTCATATTGAAGAAGGGGAGATTACTAAAGCCAACGGCGTATATAATTTTATCAAAGTGCTCTTAGGTGGTGGGGGGATTTCCACTGCGTTATATACCACTTTTTGGGATAGACGTGAAGCTCTGCATCACAGTGATTTAACTGAAGTGTTGCAGCCTTTGCGCACCCCCACGTTAGAAGCATATAAAGCTTTGCACAATGTGGGTGTGGATGACGCTTCAGCGGCTTTATTTTTTGAATACACCACTTCAAATCAAGCCTATACGATAGCTTTCAATGATATAATGTGGCTAACGGGATGGGTGCTTTTGCTATTGGTCATACCCACGTGGTTTTGCGTAGAAGCACATAAGCGCCGTCGTGTCGCCGCCGCATAATAATTAAGGAAGGTCAATATGTTAAGCTATTTAGAAGTATTAGCACAACCTAATCGGCCTAAAATCGGCCTTGTATTGAGCTCTGGAGGAATAAAACCGTTTGCGGCTTTCGAACTATTTAAATTTCTTGAAGAAGCACGCATTCCGATAGATTTGCTTGTCGGTTGCAGTGGCGGTGGCATCGCTTCTATGATGAAAGCTATTGGGCTGTCTATCGATGAGATGAAACAGAACGCCTCAAGCCTCTTGAAGCCAGAACTTTTTAAACTAGACTACCATACTGTAAGCTCTCTTTTGCATGTGCCTTTTACAAGATTCAAGAAAGGACATGGGTTGTTTAAAGGGGCTGAGGTATTAAAAAGCATCGGAAAAGTAGCCGGCAATAGGATGTTGGAAGAGCTTAATATTCCCACCATTTTGCAAACCACCAGCTTGGAGACAGGGCTAGGAGTGGTGCAAACAAAGGGTAAGCTAGCTGAACTTGTCTATGCCAGCGCGGCTGTTGTGCCTTTTTTGCCCCCAATAGAAATCCAGGGTAAATGGTATGTGGATGGGGGGTATTCCGATGCTTTCCCTGTCATTCAGGCTGTCGCGCGGGGGATGGATATCATCATTGCCATGGACTTTCAATCGGGTGTCAAGCTAAAGCCAGCTAAAAATTACTATGAGTCCTTTGAACATTTAAGTCTTAGCTGTATCCAAAATGAAGTCCATTACGCAAATTCTTGTGCGGTTGATGTGCATAGTTACGAAATTATTTTTATGGAAGTTGATTTTGAAATAGCTGTGCCTATGTGGCATACCGATGCATTGCCCTACGTCTTTGAACGAGGCAAGGTAGCTGTTGAAGGGGTCAAGCAGCAAATCATCCAAGCGATCGAGCTCTTTCCTGCTTTTCAAGCAAATGCGGCTGGTAGTATCTGAACTTCTAATGGTGTCAATTAATTTCGTTTTGAAACGGCTTAAGCATAGATGTAATAAATATTGATTTAAGTTGACGCCGTTTTGTGAACTTTTAGATTGTCGGCCACCCTTTTTGTTTACATATCTTTCTTAGCTGGGGTGTAGGATTAGTACCCACAGGGGATCCTGCACACATTAAATAGGGAAGATCTAGATGACTATCGGAATATACCGTCACATCGGCTTTTGAGAGGCCATGTTCTTTGCAAAGGCGTTCGACAACTTTAACCTTTCCTTCGCTTTCCATGATGGATACAACGCGATCAATCTTTTGTTCTTTATTGAGACCATATTTTGTTGAATCCCATACATCGGCCCCAAGGCGTTGTGCGATGGCACCAACCATAAAATCTGGTGAGGTGGATATCACTGCCGTTAAATGGCCGGCAGCTTGGGCTTCTTTCAATTTAGCCACTCCCGGTTTGTAAAGATATCCTTCAAAATTAGCATCAAGAAATTCTTTTATAAAGCGTTGCATCTCTGAATTTGGTTCGCCTTGGAAAAAGTAGCGCAAAGCGATATTGTGAAGTTTTTCATTTGACAGCAACCCTAGCGAAAATG
>JABDFJ010000043.1 GCA_013286645.1 Chlamydiota bacterium
TTATAATACAAATTGTAACTGATAGTCTTGCTTTCAAGACATGGGGAGATTATTTTATGTCAGGGATTACACCTACACCGTCCGCTGTTCCTGTGAATGCTGTTCAACAGTATGTTAACGCTCACAAGGAGGGAGCTCCTTCGGGACATCTAGTGAAAAACTCTCAGGGCCTGGTTGAGTTCAAAGCTGATGCAGATTTGCATTGGTACAGCCGAGGTTATAAAAAGTTGTCGCCCAGCGAAACTTTACAGGTGATACAACAGGCTGTAAGCAGTGCGGAACTATCTGATACTGAGAAAGTTAATATTAAAGAGTTTTATAATAAAGTGAGTGCAGAGCTGCTACCACAAATTGAAAGCCTAGCAAAATATGACGCGGATAATGGGCATTTGGTCATCAATACGAAAACTGATAAGATAGAATACAAGAGGGATGCGGATGTTTCGTGGACAGAGAGGGTCTTTGGGAGTTATAAGCGCTTGCACACCAATGATGCCCTTGCTATTACCAAATTTATTTTAGAAAATCCGGGACTAGCAGATAAGGACAAAAATGCTGTTAGGGAATTTCGTGCCCAAATCTTAGATCATGCTATTACCAAATATGAAGGTATGAAAGGAAGTTTAAAAGGACGCATTCATGATGCAAAAGAACGCATGCTGGCCTATTTGCATGAGCATAGAGAGCTTGAGCTTGCAGGTATTAAACGAGATGTATGCATATCGATCGAAACAGCCGTGGAGGCTTGGAAACGAGGCGACAAATCCGATGCCAGAGCCCTCTATACCCAGGCCAGCTGGTTGATGCATAGTTTGCTGTCCCCACCAGGAGTTGGTCCAGACGGTGAGAATATAGGAGGCCTCGGCAAGATGGCTGGGAGGCCGTTTGTGCAGGCAGATAATGTAATTGAGCTCGTGAAGATCAGAGATGATCTCCTTAAACACGAAAAACGTCCGGAAGTTAAATCTCAAGATCCCCTACAAGAAATTTATACGCTGGATGATGCTATCGCTGATCGGTTCGTATATTTCGACGAGGATACTGCTTCGGGAAAAGACCCTGTAACTGTATGGACGCGGCCCGGGGAGACTGTGGCGGACTTCGAAGAGACGGTAGCCGTGCGTCGGTCTTTTTCAAAACATGTGGGCGCAGCGCGGTTTAGAGACCCATTCCCAGACGGCGTCGTTGAAAGCGTCTTGGCTAAATTGAAACAGGCTGAAGAGGCTGACAAGAAACCATGATTACGTGCTTTAACTGAAATATTCCTACTGATACAATTCGAAATATGGAAACTTACCGAAAAATGACTCAAAACGTTTTATTGCTGTTAGTGATGTTTGTAAGCGGGATAATGCCTACTCTCGAGGGCATGACGCCCGAAAAATTTAATGATGTTGTCGCCACCTCGCCCAATCCGTTCCAATATGATCTACATCTAACAATGTTATCTGGCGCAAAGCAAGAGGCAGAAGTGTGCATCTGCATGCACGGTATGGGGAGCGACTATGGACTCTCCAAGGTGATGCGCTCTAATCCGGCGCTTCCTTATCATATCGTTGCCTTTAACTTTCCCGACTACGGTCATACAGGGGAGCGTCTCCTAAAAACAACATTTGGAACCATTGATGAACTGTTACCCGCCTTATATGTATGGAAGAGATGTGTGGTGGATGGGGGCGCAGATAAAGTGCATCTATATGGTTTCTCTGCAGGTGGAGGGGCCATCATTAACGGATTAGCAGTTCTAAACTCAAGTGGCTATGACACCATTTTGAATAGGATCGGTATTAATGCGTTGCACAAGCAACAAATCCTTAAAGCTGTGCAAAAGGGGAGCGTCATTTTAGAAGTTCCTTTAAAGTCTTTTGATGAAATTGCAGATCAAGGGGGTGGGTGGGAAATGCGTGCCTTAGCGCAACGCGCCCGTGAAAATGGCATGACGCCTATCCAGAATCTCACGCAACTGCATGGGCTTGCTCTAAATTGTTTCGTCTACTTTACCCATCCTGATGAGGCCATTGGCAATCGCGATGACACAGAATTTATCCGCCGCCTTCACGCGGTAAACAGTAATGGTCAAACCATACCCATCATGGCGCAAACAGGGGGCCATACGAGCTACCATCCTGAGCTATGGGAGGCCTATCAAAAATTCGTCGAAAGGCATGGACTTGGTGGGTAAAATGGACATTGTGGTCGGGATGGCCAAGTCCACCACGTCGACTAGAGACGATTGTATAAGTGATGAAATATTTTTCGAATATTTAAGTTGGGCTTCAGGATGCACCCTGAGACTTGATTCGCCCTGTGTTTTACCCCTGAAGGGGGTATCGGCTTATAGCCCAGGGTAAGCGACAGCGCAACCCTGGGGATTTATATTAGATATTGTACCCCAGAATGGGGTACGGGCATGCTATGTGCTTTTCGGACCAAAAATGGCCCGCACCCCTTTCAGGAGTGCAATATTATCTTATATTCCCAGGGTTACGCTGTCGCTCACCCTGGGCTACAAGCCGTCACCCCTTTCAGGGGTAAAGCACAAACATCAAAAATAGGCAAGCGTTCTTAGTGTGGCGGCCCAGGTTTGAGGAAGATCTTTGACGGCTCCAGGTTTAGGAATATAGCTGAGAACAGGTTCTAGGTAAAAAGAGCCGAATAGACAACATTGATAGTAAGCTTGGAACATCCATTCATTGGAGCGCGGTTGGCTGTTTTTATTCAAGCCTGCAAGGCTTAGGCCGCAGCCGAAAGAGTCTTTAAGTCTGTTTGGAACCAGACCGTAGGCCGTCAACCCACACCCCAAAAATTTATTGATCGGAAGAGTTTTAGTATTGTTGATGCCCAGTTGGAGATAGGCGACAATCCCATTATTGGTTTGGCTTTTATCTTTCCACCACAACCGCTGGGAGCCGTAAAGATAAACCCCATTTGCCCCTTGTTGGGAAATCTCTTTATTTTCCGTATTAAGGGTGAGTTTGCCGGTCTGTCGCCATACTCCAAGCGCGATTCTGCCCGGCAACATGGCGTCAGACCAGGAGTACCCTGATTCGCTGATCAAAAAGTAATAGCCATTAAACTGTGGACCTCTCAGGCCTGTCTGTTCGCCCCGCGCTTTGTTGCCATCATATCCTCCTACAGAGATGTAAAAGCTCTTAATGGGAAAATAAAAGACGCTAGCCCCAAAGGCGGAATTGTAATAGCTAGGCATAAAGGAGGAAAGCGAGCCTTGCGTGAAAATCGTCCCATAAATCAACCCGCTGGCTGCAGGAGACTTGCGTTTTTCATTCATGGGGAATAAGCGGTTGACGCCATTAAAATCATAGTTGGGCGTCGATTTGCCAATGCGAGTAATCAATTTGCCATCGAACCATTCTTGTCGGTACCACCAGGCATAAAGATCGGTTCGACTCAGTGGACTGGATTGGATGAGTCCTTCGAATCCTTGCACCAGGCCTGCATTGCCATTGGTTTGGGCCCCATTGAGTTGCAGGAACTCGACAGCAAATAGCCCCCCTTTCCAATTGGTGGTTTTGCCAGTATCATAAAGTAGTTCAAATTGGAGAAGATTGTTTATCGTTCCTTTATGGGTATGGGGTTTGCCACCACTCAGCAGCTGGTTGCCATCCAAGATCCACAAACTTTCTAGGGATAGTCCGGTGTCCTCTTCATTTATTCCCAAAGCCTCGAAGAGTTTTTGTCCAAAATATCCTGTGCCAATATGATCAGAGGGACTAGGGTTACTTGAAACACCAACGCCTTTATCAATATACTGGGTGGGTGGACTTTGCTCGCCTTCATCGGCATACCCAGTGCCAAGGAAGAGATAACTTCCAAAAATCATCCACCACACGAAACTACTTTGCATCATATTTGTTGTATCCATTATTTAAGTCTATAAAAGATGGGGGTGTTTCTGTGAGTAGATGTTTTTTTTACGGGGTTGTTTGAAAGAGAATGAGTGATTTTGGTCATAACTCCTTGTCATGATCGATTTTTCTAACTCTGTTAGCATAGAAAGCAGTCTCTTAGGGAGGGGTAAGGTAAACAATTTTCCGTTCTTCTGCTATATGGTCGCTTGCCTTCGCCAAGGCCTGGGATGGAATGTTTTTAAAGGTTTCAGGCACGCTTTCATACCGTTGATGGGTATATTGTATGCCATCGATCAAAACCTGCATGGGATCGACAAAAGGGTCTCGAGTTAATTGCATCAACGTTGGGTTAAGACCTAGCACATCGAATATTTCTATGTCGAGTGGATGCGTCTTATCGACAATATTTAATGCTTGAACAATGCCAAAAAGTTGATCAAAGGGGATCCAAGAATTAACGATATCACCTCTTCCCGGTTCAGAAATTTGTAAATAAATGGGTAACCCTGCGTTTTTTGCGAATTGAAGTTCCCCGGCATAAATCAAAGGCCCCTTTCCCTGAAGAACTTCATGGGATATATCACTCAAAATGCCAAAATTAGGTCGATTCACTTCAAGGGCAAAGGCTATGGCAGAGGACATTGTATTGCCGCCACAGATTTCCCAATGATTAATATATTCATTAACTACTGTGATATCATGTTTGGCTGCAAAATCGGCCACTTCTTGCATCCTTGAAACTGCCGCGCGTAAGCGTTGATTTACTAGCAATGTTAAAGCTGGAGGTTCAATTTGTTTTCCATTTTTATCAATAGGTCGGATAGATTTTTCTGAAAGGCCCTTTAATTCCGGAAACAAAAGAGCACCTGTTAGTACTTTACTACCGAGTTTTTTGGTGATTAGGATACGTTCTTTTAAAAATTGCACACCAGCTCTGCCTATTTCTTCATCCAAAGATGTAATGTCTTTATCGCCAGACATCGGCGTGGTGGTAATTATGTCGAATGCAAACTGGTTGAGTATGTCCCTTGTCCTAGCATATTGACCTTTATCGTCATCAAATATGGGAATATAAACCGTCGTCACTGCTTGTATCCCATGATCTGTTTTCAATTTGCTTAAGATTTCCAGTCTCTCGACGGTCACCGTATCAACGGAAGGGCCGAAAAGCAGAAAATTCGCAGAAACAAAAGCTTCTGCATTCAACGAGCCTAGAAAAATGTAACTTCCAAAAATAATCCATTGTATGAATTTACTTTGCATCATCAACCCTATTCGTTTTATCCATGTGGGACATAACCCTAACAAATTCAGTATTCTTTTGAAACTCCTGAAATAAAGAGGGTTCATCCGGTTTTGTAGGACTCTGCAAACGGGAGTTTTGCTTATTCCCCGGCAGGGGAAAAAGTGATTAGCCCCGGGTGGAGCGTTTAGCGGAACCCGGGGTTCGTAAAGATACGATATAGCCCCGGCAGGGGTGTAAGAAATCGTTTAGGCAAAATCCCTATACCACGAGCTTTCTTACGCCCCTGCCGGGGCTGGTATTTTTTTTTCAATACCCCCCGGGTTCCGCTAATCGCTCCACCCGGGGCTAATCACTTTTTTCCCCTGCCGGGGAATAAGCAAAGTTCTCTAGGGGTCCAACAAAACCGGATGAATTAGAAAGGCGATGGGCTATTTTAAGAGAAAATAATGTTTAAATTATTTTGATAATTATTCAGTTTTCTCTTGGTTTTTATAGGAGGTGGTTTTTGTTGTGTTTTGGACGCCACTTTCCACGATGAGTTTTAGGAAGGTGAGATGGTAGCCTACAATGCCTCCAAGCAGGCTATACGATTTTTCCAGCTCTTTCAACATCGAAAGCAATGCTTGTAATCTTTCATCGACGTCTTCCAGGAGATGGTAGTCTTGGAAGACCACAGGACCTTGTCCCAGGGCCATGATGGCATAAGCGACAAATTGATCTAAGCGATCATGAGTTGCTAATAGCGCCCATAACGCAGGATTTTCCCTTAGGAAGCATTGAACGTCGGGGACAGCAGTGACAAGGCGCAGTTTTTCGTCGAGGTCATGCGTTTGCTTGAGTTTTTGGCAGAGGGGTTCTAACCGTGCGATTTGGGCTTCGATAGGCGTTATTGCATCATTAGCAGCAACAGGACGCGTCAAAACGACGCCTATTAGAACAAAAAAACCAATCACAGCTAAAAACTTAGAGTATGTGTTCATCTAATCTCAATGGGCCAGCCTGCTGCCGCTTTGTCTTTTGTTTTTTGGAGTGCTTCGGCTAGTTCTGGAACAAGCTCTGAAAGGCGCATTACTTTGCCGTCTTGTTTGATCCATGGGTCTATGCCGCGGCATTTAAATTTGACCATGACGGTGGCTTGGGCTGGCGTCACCATGCGGAAGTAGTCGTCATGATGGGTCACCATATGCATTTTATTTTGGATGATAGGGTCTGGGGAAGAGTTCAATTTATCCCAAACATCTTGATCGACCCCAAAGTGAAATTCGTGCCATGAAATGAGGCCTATCTCTAGTCCTTGCAGAATGGCATCTGCTAGCCAGCGCGAAGTGGCATAATTGATGGCGCTTCCCCAGCAATCTTCTGTCATAAACAGAGAATAGTGCATCAATTTGGCAGCCAAATCTTTGCGGGTGGTAAGCCAGCGTTCCTCTTCAAAATAAATGTCATTAAAAAGCTCTAGCGCTTCTTCTCGCGTCAGGAAATTTTGGAAGTAGGCTCCTTGGATGTTATAATCGATCCTATCAGCACATAGGTTAGGTAGTGATTGTTCCAGCATGGTAAAGGTGGGCCTTTTGGGCAGAATTTGTTCCACGGAGTAGCCGTGTTTATTTAAGATCTGCTCTAAGCCAGACGTGGCTAGATGGAGGCGATGGATGATCGATTGGTAATCGGCTTCTTGATATTCCTTGCCAAAGACCCAGTCGCCCACATGCGAAAAGACAGTATGGGACACATCGTGCAATAGCCCAGCGATTTGTTCTTCGAGCGAAGCGCCTTTCATTCTAAGGACCGTAAACACGCCGATCGAATGGTCGAAACGGTTGTATTCCTCGCGATGCGTGGTGTAGTAGGAGACACCATACTGGTGGATCGATTTTAACCTTTGCGTGGCGGGGGCATGAATTAGCTCGAGAAGAACTGGTTCTTCCACCTCGATAGTCCCATAAAAAGTGTCGATAGTTTCGCTAAAGAGTCCTGTCTGAAAGAAGACAACGAGTAACAATAAGCGCGCTAGATAAGCCATGATAGTAGTCCGAAGCAAAGTTTATAGCTTATGAACATAAATGAGGTGCAGGAAAAATTTCCAGCACAATGTGGTGTAGCCATTTTCTTATTTTTTTACTACGAAGCGATACATCCACACACACAAGCCTAGTGTTACGATTATGCCTAGAACTTCTGTGACGCTGGCATAACCATTGGGCATAATTTTTAAGGCATCAGAGCTTTGTCGTATGGCAAAGGGGATGGCTAAGACCACACCCATCAGCGAAGCACCTGCTACGATGCCGCACGCAAATACTAACCCGCGATGTTGGCACATGGCTATTCTAGTGACAGACTCACTGTTTTGTTGGATCTGCATGGCCTTGAGTTTTCGATTGATAAGATAAGAGAGAACGCCGCCAATCACCACTGGCATAGAGCTAGCAAGGGGTAAATAAATCCCCAGGCCCACAGCAAGGACAGGAAAACGCGTTCCCCGTTTTTTGGCGATCTCATCAATGATAATGCAAAAGACTGCAATGACAGAACCTGTGATTATCATTGCCCATGGCAACTGATGGTTAAATGCCCCTTGCGCCACTGCTGCCATGAGGCCTGCTTGTGGCGCCGCTAACGTTTGGCTTGCATCCATGTTTGGGCGAGGAAAGACACCGCCAATGCCGTAAGCGTTATATAAAAGCTCGAGAATCGGAGGGATGACAAAGGCGGAGATCGCCACGCCAAGCATCAGGATCACTTGCTGTTTCCAAGGGGTGGCACCAACGATTTCACCAACCTTTAAATCTTGCATGGTCTCATTAGAGATCACTGCGGCTCCGCCCATGATGACGGTCACACCGACCGCCACAGCTGCGCCTAGTAATTCTTTGCCCACGACCGGCTGGTCGGTGCCTTGCAAGCTGAGGACGCCCATCAAAATCAACGCGAGGATGAGCAAAACGCAGACGAGGAGTCCAGATAAGGGGCTATTGGTAGAGCCGATCAACCCTGCGAAATATGCAGCTGTCGAGCAAATAATAAACCCCACGAGCAGGATATAAAGCGTGCTGATGCCTGCTAGTAAAAATGTAAAAGACTTAGTTAAACCTAAACTATGCGGGATAATGACATAGGCGATTAAAAAGAATAGGGGGATGAGCAGCCCTAGCGTCCCCCAAAAAACATAGTTAATGGGAATATCCCACTGTGTTCTTTTGATTTGATAGGGACCGCTCAATTTGGCTTGCGTCAATGAAGTAAATGAAGTCTTCAGACTATTCAGCACTGGTTTTGCGAGAGTGATTATGGTCCACAAGCTCCCTACTAACATCGTCCCTACTCCTATATAACGCACATAGGTGTGCCAGACTTCGATAGCCATGTCAGCTGTCGTGCTTGCTTGTGGCGTACCATAGATAGTGGTTAGCACGGGAATGCCAAGAATCCATCCAAATATTACTCCGACGAATACACTGATAGCCACATTGATCCCAACGATATAGCCAGCGGCGATTAAAGCAGGCGATAAGCCCACCCCGAAGCCAAAGATTGTGCTTGCTGAACGAAACCAGAGGGCATAACTATCGGCCAGGATTTGAAAGCCCGTTTGACATAGAGCAATCACAGCACCAACGCCTCCTCCCAGTGTTAAAGACTGTAAGCCTTCTTTATCTTTATCGGTGCTGGCTTTGAATAAATTGCCAATAGCCACACCTTCAGGATAGCGCAAGGTTTTATCTTGCAGGAGTGCGCGGCGTAGCGGTACCGTGAAGAGCACACCTAGGGTGCCGCCAAGCAAGCCAATAGCCACGGTGAGCCAATAGTTAAATCCCTCCCACACATGTAAGATGATGAGGGCTGGCAGTGTAAAAGCGATGCCGGCAGTGAGAGCCTCACCGACAGAAGCCATCGTTTGGATCATCGTATTTTCTAATACATTCGATCGCCGAAAAAACCGCAATATCCCCATGGAAATGACTGCCGCTGGAATGGAAGCCGAAATCGTGGTGCCCACTTTTAGTCCAAGATAGGCATTAGCGGCGGCTAATACCACTGTTAATAAAGAGCCTAATACCAGCGCTTTAAGTGTGAGTTCAGGTAGCTGTTGACTAGGGAAAATGAGAGGGGTAGATTCTAGATCTGGTAGTAGCTTTTTACTCATCGACTCTCCTCGATACAGGTCTCATGTGTACCATTTTCTTGACAAGGATTAAAGCAAAACATACCCTGCCGAATAGATTCGTAGAAGGAGATACAATGCAGTCGTTAAAGATTAAATTATACTCATTTACTTATGTGTTTATTTTTTTTTCTTCGATAATCTATGCTGTCGATTCACAGACAGCCATCCCACAAGCCCAAGCGCCCTCAACACAACAAGTATCTCCTAACCTGACGGCTTTAGAAACTCTTGTTAATGATGAAGCTGCGTACTTTAAAAAAAGAGATGCGTGGATTGCAGAAAATGCCAAAATCAATTTTAGTTCTTCTATTGTATTGAATGCTGAGGAGCAGAAATTAAACAAATATTTAAAATCAATCATTGACAAGTTCGGAAATCAATTCGTTGAATCAAACTTCTTTTGGCCTGCACAAAATTTTGCCACAGTCAGAACGGATATAGAGAAATCTCCTTTATTTGCCCTATTAAGACGTATGCCTAAGGGAGGGTTATTGCATATTCATGGCCCCACAGAAGGAGATTCGGAGTGGATGGTTCACTGGGCAATTACACATGATGAGTGCTACATTTATATGAAAGACGATGGTCCTACGTTAAAGGGCACAATGATGGCTTTTCCAAAAGATCAAGTCCCTCCAGGTTACGTATCAATGGGTGAGGCCGCTGCTAATGACAGCAATTTTGAAGCTAAAGTTCTAGATATGATCACCATCACGGCCGAAGATAGCAGAAGCGCCAATCCATTTGCAAAATTTGATAAGTGTTTTGAAAGATGTCGCGGTATTTTGCATTACGTGCCATTTTTTAAAGATTATGTGACTCATACTGCCAATACGTGGTTAGATGACAATATCCAATTTGTTGAAATACGCGTACAGGTTTCTAAAGGATATTATGATCTCTCAGGTGAGCCTGTTAACCATGATGATGTTTTGGGATTCGCGACTGCTGTAAACAAAGAGATCGCCAAGACACATCCTGGATGGACTGTCAAAACCATTCTTTCTGATAAGCGCGCCGCTGAGCTAACACAAGATCTAGCCTTATTGGAAACGGCTTTTAAGGCCCGCGCTACTTATCCTGATCTTATTGTCGGTTATGACTTGGTGGGGTATGAATCGGCAGGACATACCACCCTCTACTTTCTTAAAAACTTACTGACAGCAGCTAAGGAATTGTCCAAGAAATATAACGTCGATATGCCGTATTTTTTTCACGATGGCGAAAGCGATTGGGCCAATGATGACAATCTCTATGATGCCATCTTGCTTAATTCAAAACGAATTGGACATGGATTCAATCTCTATTATTTTCCCTGGTTAATCGAACAGGTGAAAAAACAAGACATCTGCATTGAGGTATGCCCCATCAGCAACCAGATGTTAGGTTATGTGGGTGATTTACGGTTGCACCCCGCCGCAGGCTATTTAAGACAAGGGGTCCAATGCGTCATATGTTCCGACGACCCTCAGTTATTCCTTACCAAAGGGCTTTCTTATGATTTTTGGGAGGCAATCATGGCCTGGAATCTTACTTTGGCGGACATTAAAAAGCTCTGTTTGAATTCAATCACATACAGTTCCTTAACAGACACAGAGAAAAAGGAAATGTTTGTCATTTGGCAAAAAGCTTGGGATGCTTTTGTGAAGCAAATTTTGGCCGAAGTGCCTTCCACATAAAACAAGGTGGATAAAAGTGGACAAAGTCCACCTGAGACAATTGCAAAAGTCAAACGCTGAAAAAAATATTGGTAGTCACTATCCTGCTATTCTTTTGCTCGCCTTTTGACTTTTGCAATCGTCTCACCTCGTCCACAAAGTCCACTTTGTCCACGCAAGTGCAGAAAATAGGGTAGTTATTACTTAAATTTCTTGTGTGTTCAAGAGTTTTGTATTATTTTCTCTCACAAATCCACTGTTTAATAAGGACAGATGACATGCGAAAAAACCATACCTGTGAAACAATGAGGCTGCAATCTGCAATCATCGCCTTCTTTGTTTGTATTTTTCTTCCGCTAGGCCTTCATGCCGATATTATCAATGAAAATGCGACGAATACTTCAAAGGCAGAAGATGAAGCCGTTTATGCTTTCACTCCCTTGTACCCGAACGGATTCATCGCCTTAGACAATGGTTACCGATGGGACAAAATTAGCAATCGGGTGACACTTGGCGGTTCCACTATATCTGTAAAAGGCTCTACCCAATTGTTTAGGAACATTAACTCCTATCAATTAGGTGGTAAAGGACAATGGAATTTCTGCAATGGCGTGTTTGTTAGAGGGGACGGCCATTATGGATGGGTCTTTGATGGAGATTATAGCGAAGGGGGCCTTTTTGGCGATGCCAAAGGGCATACTTATGATGTTGAAGGGGCGCTGGGTTATTATTTCTCTTTGGCCACCGGTATCGCCTTTGCACCCGTTGTAGGGTGGTCTTACGATGCCTTTAATCTCAATGGCAGCAAGATCACGACCGCGATCAATGGTTGTGTATATTCGTTAAGCAATATTAAAGCACACCAGCGTTTCAGTGGACCCTTTGTTGGTTTCGATCTAGTGTTTCAGCCCAACGGCTGTTGTGAGTACACCTTTGGCTATGAATTTCATTATACATGGTGGCATGGGCAGCGCTTCATACAAGGACCTGAGTATGGAAATCCTCCTTTTGGGTGGACCACAGGATATAGCAATAAACGCCATCTAAATCGTGTATTTGGGCAAGTGTTCAAGTTTGATGCTGCTTTTACGATTTTGGGTTGTTGGACAGCAGGTTTTGAGGTTAAATACCAAATCTTCAATGGGGATCAAGGTAAATACAAACAAACGAAACGACCTTTGATACCGCAATTTACCTATTCTCCTGTGAATGGGCTATGGTGGCGTTCATTTGCGACAACCCTTTTTATTGGCAGAGTATTTTAATATTTAAAAAATGGAGCTAGTAATGCATCAATTTGTAAGCCGTATTTTAAAACTACTTCCAGCGGCACTGTTGCCTATTCTGCCATGTTTTGCTGACTTCTCTTTCAAGCTTAATGACTTAGTTACTTTTAGCAAAACCAGTCAGACGATCGAGCATTTAGACCACGATGATTTCGAAGGCACGGCAGCTACCACGGATTGGATAGCTAACAGAGAATTTGTGACATATCTGATACAGCCAGAGCTGATTTGGATGAACAAAGAATTCTACGTTAAAGCTGTTGGGACTTACGGTTGGGTCTTGACTGGAAATGTTTGCAAATATCCTTTAGGGTGGCATGGCAATGGAAACACAAAGGGGCTAGACCTTGAAGTGGGCTACATGATGGATATCTGTAAGCGATTTACTTTCATTCCATTTATTGGATTTGTATATAACATCGCTTATGTAGAAAGTAATCACCAACATTTGTTGCATAATAACCCTGATAGCTTCCTCAGCCAAAACGGTACGAGATCTTATACAACCCTATATTATCCTTACATTGGCATTGAATTCGATTTCAAAACCCACATTTGGGAAAAGCATGATCTCCAATGCTTCTTGAGTTATCAATTTGGATACGGTGGTGGGCATGGCAGAACGAGAGTGCCTCACACATTTATCACTGATAACCCCGCTACCAGTCGCTATGGCAGTAACACCAAATATCGCAACATCATATCAAATGAAGTTGAAATTGGGGCCTTCTTTGCTGTGGATAAGTACTGGCAAATAGGCCTTGAGCTGGATTATTTGGTAAGTTATAACGCGCGTAAGCTGCCACTTAAATTACAACATAACAAAAAAATCGTTAAAGCTGGTCAATACACCCCTTCCCAATACCACAGGGTGAGTGATTATACTTCCCAAGCATTTAGCGTCATCTTTTCCGTCATCTATAGCTTCTCAGGAAAAGGCGGCACAATTGTTAGATAGAAGTTTTTAATTTAAATCAAAAATAAACTAACAGGTTCTAGCTATGAAATTCTGTTTTACAAGGTTCTTCAGAGGGCTCTCATTAGTTATGTTGGCGTTCTCTCTTTCGGTAGAGGCTTCTTCTTTTGCATCTTCTACTGTAAGACTCTCTGGCCATATTCCTAGTGAAGGTGTGGCGAGTGCCATCCCGTTAGGGAGTCTAGAGACCGCAACCCCCATTCCTCTTACCTTTACTTTACCCTTACGCAATCAGGAGGCACTTGAGCTGTTTCTGCAGAGAATTTACGACCCCGCTGACGCACATTACGGTAAATATCTTACTTCTGAAGAATTCATCGAACAATTTGCCCCAACTCAAGAGGATTATGAAAAAGTCATTGCTTACGCCAATAATTTAGGTTTTACCGTCAGCAACCAACATCCTAACCGCGTCTTGTTGAATGTTTTAGGGACAGCACAAACGGTTGAAAATGCTTTTAACCTTCATTTACATTACTATCAAAAGCAAAATGGTCGAAAATTTTACGCTCCAAATGACAACCCAGAAGTTGATGTTTCCATTGCTTCTATTATTAGTAGTATAGTAGGTCTTGACAATCATGCCGTTTGGCATCCCCAATATCGTCAAAAGGAGATAAAAAACTCGCCAGAAGAATTAGGAGCTGATTCACACGCATTTCCTTCTGGCCCTGGTGGAGGCTTTGCTCCCAATGATATTATTACTGCCTATGAACTTTCGGGAGTATCTGTAAAAGGCGCTGGACAGGTAATTGCTTTATTTGAACTTGCAAAATACCAAGCGAGTGATATCAATTTTTATGCCAATCACTTTGGTTTGCCTTCTCCTAATTTGGTGAATGTTCTAGTGGATGGTGGTTCTGGTGACGGCATAGATGCTGAAGTCACTCTTGACATTGAGCTCGCTTTGGCTTTAGCACCACAGAGTCGAATTTATGTTTACGAAGGCCCTAATACTGGTCAGGGGGTTTTGGATACCTATAATCGAATAGCTACTGACAATATTGCTAAGCAAATCAGCACATCTTGGGGAATTGGAGAGAATTTAGAAAGTGAACAATATCTTCGTGCTGAAAATACGATTTTCCTCCAAATGGCCACACAAGGACAAACAATTTACGCTGCTGCTGGCGATAGTGGAGCTTATGATGACTATCCCCCCAGCAAAACTCTTGTTGTTGATGATCCTGCTTCTCAACCTTATGTGGTGGGGATAGGTGGGACGCATCTCAGTGTTAATTCACAAACGGGTGTGTATGAAAGTGAGTCGGTTTGGAATAATGGGCTTAACAATGGAGCGGGAGGAGGTGGTGTTAGTCAGGTTTGGCCAATTCCTGCTTGGCAGACGAAGGTGTCTACGACTTATTCGAAGACCCAAAGAAATGTTCCTGATTTTGCATTAAATGCAGATCCAAATACGGGCTATTCTATCTATCACAATAGCCAGTGGGTAATTTTTGGAGGAACGAGTTGTGCGGCCCCTCTTTGGGCGGCTTTCACCGCCCGTGTAAACCAAAAACGGGTGGCTCTTAAAAAACCAGTATTAGGTTTTGCAAATCCGCTTCTCTACACCATTGCCACCGGCGCTTTATATAAAGGTGATTTTCATGATGTCGTCACAGGTAATAATTTATTTTATAACGCGCATGTCGGCTATGATAATGCTTCTGGATGGGGGTCTTTCAACGGTATCAACTTATTTAACAGCTTAACAACTCCTCCACCGCCACCTCATCAAGTGACGCCGCCTTCACAGTTTGTTGGAAAAGTGGTTAAAAATGTGTTTGCCACTAAAACAACTTATTCGCACGTTCTTACGTGGAAACCGAGTCCAGATCCCACCGTCGTGAATTATAAAATCTTTTTAAAAGGACAGGTTGTCGCTCAAGTACCAGCCAAAGGACCTTACAAAGTTACGTTGACCAATCGTAATCCAAATATTACGTATATCTATACTTTAGAGGCCTTTGATAGTAAGGGAAATAAAAGCAAACCTTTAACAGTAACTTTGCCAAAATAAGAACGAGTAACAAAATATTAAGAGGTATATGTTCACTTTGCAGCTCACTGCGGCAATGGTCCAATAGATTAAAACTCGTATCCACCGGCGGTAAGCATCGAGCAAAACCGGCTAGAAAAAGGGGCACTTTTCATTCTAAATTGGTTGTGGAAACAAGAGAGGCATCTTTTTTCTTGTTTTTGATGATGCTTACAAAAGGCGCTGTGCGGTAATTCTCATCGAGCAGAATGGTTGCATTGTGTTGTGGATCGGTGAAGAAGACGGTGGCAGGATTGAAGGGACCATTGAACGACTTCGTGTAGATCGCGTAAAAATGCTTGCCGTGGGTTGTTAGAAACTGGTAATCCCCATCTGTCATCACACCTTGAGAGGTGTTAGGTCCATTTTGAGCAATATACGATTTTTCGGAAAGGCGTATTTCTTGCACAAAGTCCAAGCCGATCCCTGTACTCCCTCCATGTGGATCTTTCACCTCTTGATAGATCACCAGCCAGGCATCCATCTTGGTCTGGGTGGGATCGGCCTGATCGTCATGGCGGAAGTCAAAATATAACACCCCCACGCGTCCACATTTTGTCACAGCAATGAAGGGGGTAAATGCTTGCGGATTTTTGCCATCCAGCGGGGTCTGACTAATGCGTTGCCCTTTCGTCCATGTGTACCCCCCATCTCTGGAGGTAGTGAGGCCTATTTGTGGCAGCTGATCTGCGCGAAATTCACTCGATTGATAGGCGACATACAAATAGCCATTTTTCGGATTGACGGTATACGATGGCAACGTTTGATCGTTGCGCATTAAGGTCCCTAAGCCACCCGTGATGTTGCCATGATCATCATAGGTATAGCCACCGGTGTAAGTGAGGTTGTTGACATAACTAGGGACGATGATGGTGGCGGTCGGGTTCCAGTTTTTACCATGATTTTGGGAACGCACTACAGCGATATCGGTGAGCGAATATTTATATGGAAATTGGTCATTGGTGAATTGGGCATCGGTTGCTCCGGGTTTGGCATAGCCACGGACGGTAAAATTGAGCCAATCTCCGCTCAAACGGCAATGTTTACTTTTCTTTTTCTTGGGCAAAATGACGACTACGTTGTTACTGGCGTGGTTGTCGTTTTGTAGGCCATTGCTTAAGCCTTTTTGTGTGAGATCTGGAAAAGGGTCGTAGATGAGTTGGACTTGAGACCAGTTTTTGCCGCCATCTGTGGTGTAGCAGCTTTGGGCATTGCCATGTGAGGAGGTGCTGGGGTTGAATGTCGCCCACACAGCAATGGCGCGTTTGGCGTGGTTGGGGTCGGCTGTAATGGAGGTCTTATCGGAATTGGCGAATTGTTGAGTCGGATCGGAGATATATTCCATGCTTGAAAATAGGAATTTTGGTTCACTCCATGTGGCGCCATCATCTTTGGAGATTGAGACTACGACACCGAACTGATTTTGTGTATTTGGTTCTTTAGTGGCATTGAGAACGGCAGCACAAAGAAAGACTTTTTTTCCATCGGCAGAATAGCTTAGCCATTCGTCGCCCGCTCGTTGAATGATGCCTCCCTGGCATATCTGGAAGTTGACTGAACTTTTATGCCAGTGTTTGCCTCCATCTTTAGAATAGGCAATGCCAGCATCAAGTGCTCCCCCATTAGAAATCCGTCCTTGCTGCCAGGCAGCCACAATATGATTTTTATTCTTTGGATTAACGGCGATGGTGGGTTCTACTGCCGATCCCGTGAAGATAGTTGTCGTGGTGCCATACACTTCTTGGCGATCGAGGCAAGCATGGGAAATGAGGTCTCCAAAAACTTGTGTAAGGGCTGTAGAGCATAAGATCGAAGTGCAAAATAGCAACGCATAGCGACGAGTACAATAAAAAAAATGCATAGGATTCTTTATCTAAGTGAGCGGACTTCTAGATGTCAGAAAGAGAGTTTGTTTATGAGCTTCAAAAACCGAATGGTTCGTAAGAACCATTCGGTTTATATGTTGTTATAGGTCGTACTGAATGCCAAAAGCAAACGCATTGTATTGCATGTTGTTTACTTTAACATTCCATGGAGTGGTATGTGCGTGAGTAGGATATACAGTCGATCCAAAGACGTAGTTGGTGAAATCTACGTACAAATAGCGATATTCGCCAAAAATGTGGAATGATTGGCAAAAGTTATAGCGAAGTCCAGCTTTGACTTGCGCTGCAAAAGCCCATGACACATCGTGGCGATCAGAGTTGAAATGGTTGATACCAGATTCTACTGGTGCTATTTGTAAAGATTTAGCACTGTGAAGGGAGATGCGTGTAGCACCGACGCCTAAGCCTACATATGGTGTTAAACCCATAAAATTGGAGTTATTCACCGCAAACACTACGTTAGCTAGATACACACCAGCATCCATATTGAAGGAATCCAGAAAGTCGTGTTCTGGCAATCTGTCTGTATCTGTGGTGTTAAAGAGATGCCCCTTCTTATGATTGCTGTACCAGTAACCTTCTAGTTCGACAGCGGGGGACACGCTCCAGCATGAGCAGCTATCGTATTGGAAGCAATTCGACCATTCATAGCCAATTTGTACGCCGCCAAATCCGGCCCAATCGGACTTGATGTGTCCGCGCGCTTCTACAGCCAAAGGACCACCTTCTTCTTCGCTAAAAAGGGCTGTTCCCATTTGAGACATTTTAGCGGAGATGGCATCCAGACCACCACCAAAGGCACCAATATAAGTTCTATTGCATGGGCATGGATCGCAACTTGTATAGCAGCATTGATCCGCCATTAATGAAAAGCTCATGGCGCATAATGATAAAACACCCGTTAAGTAACTCTTAATAAATAATTTAGACATTTTTGTTTCTCCTGTTTTTATTAGGCATGCTTTTTTTTAAAACAGGTTGAGCTTTTTATAGCAATCATTATTTTTTATAAAACTTATGTGATGTGTATTTGTGGCCTTTTGCTGTGGAAGGAAAGAGCGCTTTAAGATTATTTGTAGAGGCATATTCATACATTTTTATGTCTTGAATCTTTATTCGATTTGCTGATATATTTTTAGACAGAAAATTACATAAAACGTCAGAAAATTAATTAAACGGGACTTTTGTAATTGCCTCGCTGGATATTTGGGCATTTGCTAAAACACTCTAGAATGCGATTTAAAAACAAATTTAAATATAATACAGTCGCGATCTTATTGGTCGGAATCGGATACGGCATCTATTCGCAATTCTTCTATACTCCCGAAAATTTCGATCAGAAAACTCGGCGTCTTCCAAATGAAATTGCAAACGTTTTGAAACTCAGCGAACGCGTTCTCAAAAATCCTGCTTTAAAAAAGGAAGCGATTTATGCGTTGAGAAAAACATTGCGCGATTTTTCCTCAAACAACGATCTGATCAGCGCATTAAACCATTTCGCCCAAAACGCTCTTTTAAGTAGTAGTGAACAGATTCAAATTAAGGAAGTAGACGATGAAAGAGGCTCGTCTCAAGATCGTGTTTTTCGTGTGATGGACATAAAAGCCGATAGACTCATAGCTATTATTAAAATTTTTAAGGAAACATCAGATAATTTTCTTCCAGAAATTTATGCCCTAAGACTGCTAAATGAAACAAAATTTCAGCACTTTTGTTCTCCAGAGCTCCACATGCTAGGCAGATGTTGTGTGCAAGAAGAGCGATATCTTTTACTTTGCGAAAGTGCCGCCCCGGGTCGATCTTTACTTTATACGTATAAGGAGTCCGATCTCCAAACATTATTAAATGGCCTATACGCCTGTGGAAAAAGCTTAGCAGAGCTTCACGTCTATGCACGTGGGCAACCGCAATCTCTACCAAAACCGCTCGAAACCAAAACTCGCGCGTATTTAGCTCAAGCCATTGAAAATTTGAATAAGTACCCCCAAAGGGGCATCGATCCAGAAAAAGTCCGCGAAATGTTTGAAACCATCGTGGCAAAGGTGAAATCCCAACAAACCCTCTCTGGTATCATCCACGGCGACACTAAGCTAATCAATGTGTTTTTTGATCCAAAAACAGGTATAGCCCCTTGGATTGACCCTCCAAAACTCCCTGACAGTATCGATGCTATGGGGAATTCAATCGGGGTGCCGGCAAAAGACTTCTACAGTTTTATCGCTGATATCGATTATCAACAGGAAAAATACGTGTTAAACAGCCAGGGAGAGGCTGCTTTGCAAAGAATCAGATCGATGTCAGAAGTAGAGCAATTGAAAGCCTCATTCATCTCTGGCTACAAGGAGGGCAAAGGCATTCTTCCTTCAAAGGAAGAACTCGAGTTCTTCTCATTCGCCGCAGATCTTTATTTTATCGCTATGGCTGAGTTCGATCTGTACCCTAAAATGACAGAACCAAGCAGAAGCTCCAAGATATATAGACTCAACAAAACTTATGATAACCTAAGGGCGCGGCTTGGAAAGGCTAAAGGCGAAAAGCTAAAGGCAAAAGCGAAAGGTTGGCCTTCATCTTTATTCTGGGAAAAATGTCTTTCCTTGTTTATAACAATTTTTAATAAAGCCCAAATTTGAAACCCTTACAGAGTGTGACGAGGATGACTATGCGTAAATTTATCTGCGGAGCTATTTTTTTTATCTGTCAAGTCTGTGCTATCGCAGCCAGTCCTACGCCTGATAATTTTATGGGTGCTTTATCTGACGATATCAAATTAAGAAATTTGTCTTTGCTGGGTTCGCATGATGCTGGAAGTTATGGGCTAGATCCTGCTTTGGGAGTATCTGCAGATGAATCGGGCAATTTTATCCAAAAGATTGGGAATATTCCTTTAATTGGAAAGATCGCTGATTATACCCTGATTAAGCAATGGTCACGAGCGCAAAGCGATGATATTACAACCCAACTGCATCACGGAGTTCGATATTTTGATTTGAGAATCGGCATTACTTCCCAGGAAGAGTTCCGGGTATGCCACGGTTTATATGGTCCTCTATTTGATGATGTGTTATCTCAGCTGAGCAATTTTTTAAACAAGTATCCTAGCGAGATAATCTTTTTAGATTTTGGGCATCTCTTTGACCAAAATGGAGCTGAGATGACGACCGATCAGCAAAGTCTATTGATCGATAAGCTCCAGCAGACTTTAGGCGCAAAAATTGCGCCAGCGAGTTATGGGGCTGATGTGACTTTGGGCCAGATGCGTCGAGCGCAAAATCAAGTGATTATTTTTTGGGAAAATGCAACAACCGCAGCAAATTTCCCGACTCTTCTTTGGGATCGCTCTACTTTTCTTTGCTCTACTTGGTATAATGTAACAAATTGGAATGCGCTACAAACAGCTTTGAATCAAGGGATTGCAACACAACCTCAGGGGCAATTTTACGTGAATCAGGCCATATTGACTCCAGATACAAAGATGATTGTCGAAAATTTATTTGGCAGCTTACTCTCTATAGAGTCTAAAACGAATACAAAAGTTATGCGCTGGTACGAACAAAAGGCAGCAGAAGGAAGTGCTGGAAATATTCTCATGATTGACAATGAGGCATCAGCTTACAGTCAAGCATTTCAAATTTCATGGAATTACAACGCTTCTAAAAGCTAAAAGCTAAAAGCTAAAGGCTAAAGGCTAAAGGCTAAAGGCTAAAAGCTAAAGGCGAAAAATAAAGGCTAAAAGCGAAAGGCTAAAGGCGAAAAAGAAGGCTAAACTAAGGCTCTCTGAGCTTTGGTGTTCTTAGAGATGGTAATTAAAATGGCAGTTAATTCTTTGGCTTCCTGCATAAGTTCCGACAATGATTTTTCAGTCATAATGCTCGACAGTACAAGTAATTCAAGCCAGTAACGCGCCTCTTCTAATTCTTGCAATCCGCCCTCAATCTTTGCAACAAACTCATTTTTAGAACGAGCCCTCATGCTTTCATGATAATGGGCCCCCACAGAAGTACCGCAGCGTAGAAGTTGCTTTCCTAGCACTTGGGCTTCAGTTGTTTTGGGAAGTTGTGAAAAAAGTTTGATTATTTTTAAGGCAAAGGCTTTTGTGCGCGTCGATATATCTTGCATTTATTTTTTCCTTTAACCTTTTGCCTTTTTTTCGCCTTTCTTTTTCGCCTTTCTTTTTCGCCTTTCGCCTTTCGCTTTTAGCCTTTATTTAATGACAATACGTACAGGAGAAGAGGGGCGATTTTCTGCATCTACAGACACCACATAATAGATGTATGAGACATTCGGCTTACGGTGGTGATCTTCAAATTTTAACGC
>JABDFJ010000044.1 GCA_013286645.1 Chlamydiota bacterium
GATTTGCGATTTGAGACGGCCTGTAGATAAAATTTATTTATGATCTCAAATCACAAATCACAGGCTCGACCCCAATCCTTGAAACTGTAGAGGAAAAAAGTGGGGCAACTTGGACTTGAACCAAGGACCAGCGGGTTATGAGTCCGCTGCTCTAACCGACTGAGCTATTGCCCCATAAAGATGCCGCCATCATAGCAGCACAGCTTTCTAGATGCAAGGATTTCCTCGCAATTACTCATGCTTCGACAAGCGCTTCTGCATAAAATGGGTCACATCATCGTTCAATTTCACCAACGATGGATAATACAAATACATCATATGCCCCCCATCATACGTCTTTGACACCACATGCTCACGCAAAATAGGATCCAAACCCAAATGTGTATACGTATAATCGGCCGTATAATACGGCGTGGCTAAATCATACAACCCACTGCCCATAAAAACTTCCATATCAGGGGTCTTATTCAACACCTCACGCAAATCATCTGTGACATCCAAAAATTGATTGGTCGCTGTCCCATAGTCCCAAGGCATCACATCTGTCAAAATCTTATACTCCTCATCACTTTTCCACTTCAATTCAGCCCTCACATAGTCATTAAAGGTGGCTGTGAAGAGTCCTATAATATTATCTAAGCTTGGATCGTATTCGAAGGTACTGCTACATAGATCTGCATCTATCCCCTTCAAGCGGCTATCAAAACGTCCTACGGTGCGACGTTCATCCCGTAAAAGCTCTTTTGCAAAGCGATAGATATTCAGGCGCAAATTCGCCCTATCGATATAGTCTTGTGAAAGGCCTGTATACTTGGCTAACTTTTCGATAATACTTTTTCGTTGTTCAACATCTAAACGATCACCCTGCATCAATGCTATGGTATACTCTCCAGAGGCAAATTGCTCCACTTCACTCAATGTTTTCTGTAAGTCGCGCTGCAATTCTGGCACTAATTTATTATGATAGGCTGCCGTTGCTGTGTAAGTGGGTAAGAAGAGGATGTATGGCAAATCATTGCCCGTCGTAAACTTGAGGGTCTGAAAGTTTAATGCACACGAGATAAGTAAAATTCCATCCAAGTACATATGATGATTATCATGCAAATCGAGCGCCAAACCTGCTGCTCGCGTGGTACCATAGCTTTCCCCTGCCAGAAACTTGGGTGATTCCCAACGTTCGTTACGGGTGACATAAAGACGTATAAATTGGGCGATCGATTGGATATCTTTCTCTACGCCATGAAATTGTTTGGCATCTTCACCATGCACGGTACGGCTGTAACCTGTGGATACTGGGTCGATAAAGACTAAATCTGTAATTCCAAGCAGGGTATGAGGGTTATCAACTAGGTGATAAGGCTGTCTTGCCACTTTGCCTTCATTGTCGATATCGACGCGACGAGGTCCAAACACCCCCAAATGTAACCACACCGATGATGAGCCCGGCCCACCATTGAAGCAAAAGGTGATGGGCCGATTTTTGAGGTCGCTGACATTGTCTTTGGTATAAGCTGTGTAGAAGAGGGTGGCTTTAGGGATGTTTTTATCATCGGTTAGCAATTGTGTGCCGACAGTGACTTTATAAGGCAGTTCGACACCATTGATTTGTATCGAGTGCGATGTTGTCACCACTTCTTCTTTAGGTTCCTCTTTTTTTGGAATTGGTTCATTCACCTGCTCTGCGGCAATTGGCATGTAGAATGCGATGAGACAGCTTACAATTGTCATGAAGCGCGAAGACATATGGACTCCTAAATAGATGACTTATTTAATTTTGGAAAAAGGTGGAATTTCGGCTTTGCAGATTGGATCTTTAGAGATTTTTCTTCAATTTCAGGAGCTACGTTTGTGACAAGCTCAGCAGGAGAAGGCGTTGTACGATCTAGAACAAGAGTGGCTTCTGAGATAGGCTTAGGGTCTTGCGTAACTACTTGCTGGGATTCTTTATGTTGAAGTGCTTGTTGTGCATATAAGCGCTCCTTTTCTGCATTTTTAAGGCGTTGCGCCAACAATAGATTTTTTATATGCATTTGCATGATGGCTTTTTCAGTCTCACGCTGCTTAGCAGCATTGAGCTCTCCATCGCGGCGTGCTTTTTCCGCTTTAATATCTTTAACTAGATCGAGAGCGGCATGGAGGCGGAAATTGCGATAGGGACTGATGATGCCTAAAGTCGCTGTAAATAGTGTGCCTATGATATAGCTGATTACTTTGATAGCTGTCTTCATTAACTGAAAAGGCCCTGTCAGCTTCATTTCAAACTCTCTGAGACTGGAAGATCTAACACCTAGATTGATGATCTTCGCAGGGATTTTGATTGCTGTCTGAATGGCTTGATAAGGGAGTTTTATGAGATTTTGCGCGGTCGATAACACTTCTACAGGCAAACAAGCAGTAACGACAAGGGCTCGTGTGAGTATTTGTTTTTTAAAAAACGATTTAGAGTCGGATAAATCGGCCACACGATTCATGAGGACATTAAGCGGTGCCATCAAAAATTCTCCCTTTCATAGATCATAAACAATTTTCGCATTATTAAAGAAATGGCCACACGAGGAACAATTGGAAGCATTGTTCGGTTACTATAAGGATTAGCTACAATGATGAAAAGAGAAAGATGAGCTGGCTAAGATTCCAAAATGTTAAGGCTATGAGGTGCAATACCGGAGATACACACACGCTTATGGCGACTGGTAGCGCCGCTGATAAGTTTGATTTGTTGTTTGCTAATTTGCAGTTCTTTAGCTAAAAATGCTATCAATGCAGCATTAGCCTCACCTTTTTCAGGCTGCGCAGCCAGGCGCACATGCAATTCTCCATTTTTCCACCCTTCAACACTATTTCGATGGGCCTTTGGAATGACTTTAAGAGGGATCATGATCCCATCTGACACAACTTTCCACATCTAGTTACTCCCCATCACTGCCGTTTAGCCGCCCGAATTGCGGTCAAGCCTGCGATTTGCGATTTGAGAATGTTTGTAGATAAAGTCTATTTTAGATCTCAAATCACAAATCACAGGCTCGACCCCAATCCGGGCTAGACCCCAATCCGTTCACAGTAGCTTGGCTGCTTCATTGACGGAAATCAAATGTGCCCCTCCCTGCTGCATTTCAATGAGCGCCTGTTTACTGTCGCTTGGTTGCAAATTGACTCCACGGCAAGCTTCGGTAACGACAAAAACCTTAAATCCCAATTGCAGGGCATCGAGTACGGTATATTTGACACAATACTCTGTAGCAAGTCCGGCGATGTATAAATTTACAACCTGATTATCTTGAAGAAATTTCATCAGTCCTGTCGACTTGTGACGGCAGTTGTCAAAAAAAGCGCTGTAGCTATCGATGTCTTTGTCAGTACCTTTGTTAAAGACTTGTTGTACTTTAGAAGCATCCCATCCGCTACTGAATTCAGCCCCATATGTACCCTGCACACAATGTATGGGCCATAAAATCTGTTTGATTCCATTTAAAAGAATGTTTTTTCCCGGATTTTCATGATGGCTAGCAGCAAAGCTGCCGTGATCTGGGGGGTGCCAATCTTTAGAGGCGATAATGCAATCAAAAGGCAGTGTCAGCAGCTGATTGACCACAGGGAGAATCTGATCACCATCGGGCACGCCTAAAGCCCCACCAGGAAGAAAATCATTTTGTATATCAACTAAAAGAAGGGCATTCATTATTAACCTCTATTGGGATCCATCCTCTAACATGCTTTGCTGCCGAATGGTGTGAATAAGATTTACTTTCAATTCATGCAGCGATTTTTCCATCCCCACGACATATTCATGGGGATAGATAAAGCGTTTAATCCCTGAGTAGAAATAACTCAGTTCCTTTTGTGTAGAAGCTCGTATTGATGCTAAAGAAGGCCGGTCATAGGTGCATGTCCCTTGGCGGAAAATGGGAACTAAGAGATCGTGCGACTTCCATGAACGGTTGATCCGCTTTAATTTGGTGGGATCGAAGAGATCCACAGCCACCTGACTGGTCATCCCTTTGGCAGTATCATAGATCACGTCAGCAACATATTCATCGTGTGCCATGTACCGTTTAACTTGTAAGATGCCGGGATTTGAGACTTTAGTCATCTGTTCAGATAGCTTTAATTTATAGTGCCAATCTTCGCCTGGTGAGCGGAGAGCCGAAAGCTTGTACACACCATCAAGAGCAGGTTGGTTACCAGCCGTCACCAGATTTGTGCCTACTCCCCACATATCGATACGCGCCCCTTGGCGCTTTAGTTCGCGGATGATGTTTTCATCGAGTTCGTTGGTGGCGATGATTTTGGTGTCTGTAAACCCCGCCTCATCGAGCATGGCCCGACTTTTGATGCTGAGATAGGCTAGATCCCCAGAATCTAGGCGTATGCCCATCATTTTCTTACCTTGTTGTTTAAGCTTCAAACCGACTTCGATAGCTTTTTTAACCCCTTCGAGAGTATCGTAGGTATCGACAAGAAATACGCTATTGTTGGGTTGGTCAGTAGCATATGCTTGAAAAGCACTGAGTTCATCATCAAAAACCATCACCCAGCTATGGGCATGTGTCCCACGCACTGGGATGCCAAATAATTTTCCAGCTAGCACATTTGATGTGCCTTCACACCCACCAATATAGGCCGCGCGGCTGGCAGTCAGGGAGCCATCGATCCCCTGTGCCCGGCGCAAGCCGAATTCAACCACAGGATCCCCTTGGGCCGCAATGCAGATGCGGGCGGCTTTGGTCGCAATTAACGTGGGGAAATTAATGAGGTTGAGCAGAGGACTTTCTAGCAGTTGTGCTTGGATAAGAGGACCTTGCACGCGGATGAGAGGTTCGTAAGGGAAGACGACGTTGCCTTCGGGAATAGCATCAATATCGCAAGCAAATTTCATATTGGCAAGATAATCAAAAAAGGCGGGCTCAAAAAAAGGCTGATTATCTGCATCGCGCAATGATTCTAGATAAGCCAAATCGCTGCTATCGAAGTGAAATTTTTTCAAGAAATCGATTACAGTTTCCAATCCTGCGGTAATAGTAAATCCTCCCTGAAAAGGGCGACGACGGAAGAATAAATTGAAGACAGCTTCCTTTTTATCCAAACCAGCTTTCCAATAGCCATAGGCCATTGTCAATTGATAAAAATCGAGCAGTAAGGAAAGCGAATGATTGTATAGTTGGAAGTTGTTGCTCGATTCTGGATGAGGCTGAATTTTAGATTTTGGCATGATAAGCAATAAAATGTTTATTAAAGGAAATATACCGAATGTGACTCACGTTCGGTATAAGATTACTAGATTCCGAATAAAAAAAACACACCATTCCAACGCTGCGGCAGTTTTCGAAACACAGAGGCACAGAGTACACAGAGGAGGCTAGAAGGGTCCAGTTCACCAACATAGGTAACACTCTGATTCACCAAGATAGGGATGCAATATACTTGGATCATCACAAATTAGAGCACCGCATTTTTTAACGCGAAGTTCACGAAGTAAGCGAAGATAACGCGAAGATTTTTCTTCTGTGGATATGCTGTTATAAATTCATGTACTTAAATAAATAAAAATTTCTTCGCGTTATCTTCGCTTACTTCGCGATCTTCGCGTTCAAGCAGTGTGGTACTCTAATTTGTGATGAGCCAAATTTTACTTCTTGCATATGCACTGCATAGCCGCCTCAGCTTTGTTGGCCAACAAAACCAAGGAATTGGGCGGAGGGGTTAATAAAGGTTTCTCCGATACAGAGTAAATGGCATCGAAGCCTTGTTGCAGCAACAACTCGTGACCTGGTCCTAAAGCCCCCACAATAGCAACCACTGGAATGTTTCTTTTTTTGGCTACTTGCGCCACTACCCAAGGAATCTTTTGATTGATCGTTTGATAATCGAGACACCCTTCTGCCGTGATCACTAAATCCGCATCTGCCAAGTATTTTTCAAACTGAATTTCATTAAGCACCCACTGGGCTCCCGAAACAAGTTTTGCTTTAAGAAAGAAATGGATGCCTGCAGCCGCCCCGCCCGCCGCACCGCCATATGGCAAAGAGGACAAATCCATCCCACATTGCTGCAAAATGAGTTCATTAAAATGCGCCACAGCGCACTCTAGTCTTTGTGCCATCTGTGCATCAGCACCTTTTTGTGGCGCATAGACTGCTGTCGCCCCATGCACACCAAGCAATGGATTGGTCACATCACAAGCAGCCATAATTTGACATTCTGCGATGCGTGCATCAAGATCTGAAACATTAATAGTATGCAACTGAGCCAAAGCTGCCCCTCCCCGTGGCAGTTCATTGCCTTGCGCATCCAGCAAACGGACACCAAGCGCTTGCACTAAGCCGGCTCCTGCATCATTAGTCGCACTCCCTCCTAAAGCTAAAACCATGCGCCGAAATCCTTGATCTAAAACAGCGCGTATGACTTCCCCTACCCCATATGTCGTTGTAAGGCAGGGATTACGTTGTGCAATGGACAACTGTGCCATACCACAAATGCGCGCCATGTCGATCACCGCTGTTGGGATGGGATCTATAAAAGAGCCCCAAATGACCGGCTTTTGCTTGCCCCAGGCGTCCCCTGCCATAGTTTCATGGCGAGTCCCCGACAAAGTATCAAGCAAAATATCCAAAGTATCATCTCCCCCATCGGCGACAGGAACGATAGATAAAATTGCTTGCGGCACAACGCGCCTTACCCCTTCAGCAATTGCTAATGCAATCCTTTGGGCTGAAGCACAACCCTTAAAAGCTTGCGGAGCGATGATAATTTTCACGATAATGCTTCTACCATAAGAAATTGTTTCAATATCTTTTTACTCATTATATTGATATAAATTAGGCAGCAACAATTCATAGGCAAGTAGGGTAACACCATGCAAACAGTACGATCCCTTCTCTTTTTTTTGACACTAGCATGTGGTCTATTTCTTTTTATAGCCCCTATTGCCGCAGAGATCGAGTTGCAACTGCGCGATAATCTC
This sequence comes from Chlamydiota bacterium, assembly GCA_013286645.1. Taxonomy (GTDB): domain Bacteria; phylum Chlamydiota; class Chlamydiia; order Chlamydiales; family Parachlamydiaceae; genus JABDFJ01. Next base: position 6,962 of record JABDFJ010000044.1, read on the forward strand.
AAGCGCGCACAACCTGGTGACTATTTAGTCACTGCTCAAAACAAAAATTACACCATTTTACTCATCCGCAGCAAAGATACAGACTATTTGGGGATAGAAGAAATCACCGTGCCCTCCACACGAGTGAACACAAAAGCTTGTTCATGGAGGCGCTGGATTGAAAGTGGTGCTCAAGGCAGCACTTCATGGGTTTTATATCACATTTACCTGCCCACAGGTACTATCCAGCAAACATTTTCTTTTACACGCAATGAATGGGTGAACATCCCTCAATCACAAAATTTCCTTTCGACGTTACTCAATTTAAACCTCACCAAAATCCCTGACAGTGAGCGCAAAAGAGTTGGTCCTCCCCCTTCTTCAGATAGTCCTGATAAACGTTTAACCTGGCAACCACCCCTCATTTCCGATGGACAAACCATCACCGGAGTAACCTTTGATGGCTGGCGCACCCGCTGGCCTAAAGATAGCAGTGAGTTATCAGGCAGATTGATCGAAGTCTACTTGCCTACCAATAGCGACAAATATCCCGCCTATTTCCCCTATTGGCTTCAAGTTACAGGTATTGTGGGGAAAGCCAAAGTGCGTATTGTGGATTCTGGCAGCCGTATCACATCCCCAGCTCGCTTGCCTCCTCATTAAAGGCTAGATGCGCTCCATCAGTAGCTTGCAAATCATTGGGTTATTAACATTCTCTTGATGCAAGTCCCTGGTATTTATGCTCCATCGAAGAATATGAAACTAAAGAACGCAACAATATCATAAAACATTCACTATCAATCAATTGAAAAATTAAGTTACTACTGCTCACAAGTCACTTATATTTTTAATTTGTTTTATTTAGGTGTCAAAGCATTCAGTTTTCATCGAATTATAAACACACTTTCCACAGAAAAAGATCCGTATAAACATGCACTTAAAGATATATGGCAAACAAAAGGCGTATAAAAAGACTATCTGTCCGCGCCGTGAACTTCATCCATTTCCATTTCTTGGGACATGAAGATAGGTGTCGAGAGCATTTCAAGGGTAACTAGAATGTTCTCAAAAAGCTCTTCAGACAAAAGGATCGCATTGCCTTCTGGTGAGGTGATGCGAAATTTGAGTTGATCATGCGCAGCGCTTTCGATCAAAGCCGATAACTTTTCTTGTGCTTCTTGGGCTGTTAAGGTCTCCATGTTTCTCCGCTGCTATGATAATCAAACGCCGCCATCATAGTCATATATAGATTTATTGACAATTTACATCTTTGTTACAGCGATGGTTGCTGGCTCCCCATTGAGATCCCAGCTAGAGCCATTGCATGTCCCAAAATCCACTTTTAACGCTAGCACTTCATTGCGAATAAAATCGCCATGCGCTTCAAAACATTGACGCAGGCGATCGGTGCTGTCGATCTGCACTTGAATGCGATCTGTCACAGCAAAACCTGCTTCACGGCGCATGGTGTTGATTTTATTGACAATTTCGCGGCTCAAGCCTTCCAGCAACAACTCATCCGACAATGCCGTATCCAAGGCAATCGTGATCAGGTTAAGGTTAGCGGCAACCAATCCATCGCGCACATGGCGTTCGACGGCAACATCTTCAGGCGTTAAAACAATCGACTCCCCTTCCACTTGTAGGGTCACAGAATCCCCGTTGAGCAGCGCCGTCAGTTGTTGGTGGTTGAAATTATCGACCGCCAATTGGACACTACGCATGAGCTTGCCAACTTTTTTCCCAAGGATACGGAAGTTGGGTTTGGCTTTCAGCGAGACGAATTGTGTTTCATCCTGTCCAAAGAGCACATGTTTGACATTGAGTTCATCGGCGATGAGATGTTGTTGATCTTGTAAAAAGTGCAAAATTCTGTCATCACCAGAAGCGATATGTGCTGCCGGCAAAGGTTGGCGCACTTTGAGCTTATGTTCTTTGCGCAAAGAGTGACCTAAGCTGACAGTAGCCTGAACAGCCGCCATCGCCTCTTCCAGGCTTTCATTGCGCCATTCAGCGTGGTATGTGGGGAAATCGCATAGGTGCACAGAGGCTGGCATCCCTTGATGGCGCAAGTTGAGGTAGATGGCATCACTAAGAAATGGAATGAAAGGAGCTGCAATTTTAGTAAGCTCGATGAGTACATGGTAAAGTGTTGCGAAGGCTTCATCGCGATCTACAGAAGGCTTTTCATCCCAAAAACGACGCCTTGAACGCCTAATATACCAATTCGTTAGCTGATCGACGAATTCAACAAAAGGCTCTACAGCTCTACTAAGATCATAATCGTTCATCCCCTCTTCAACATCTTTGATCAGCTTGTTGAGCAACGACAAAAGCCATTGATCGATGACCGCTTGTGGTTTTTCTGGCGGAGCTTTGGGCTGCCAATTGTAAATTTTGGCATAGGTGATGAGAAAACTATGGGCATTCCAAAGAGGGATTAACACTTGTCTTAGCACAAGTTCAACGCCACTTTCGGTGAAGCATAAATCCTCAGCACGCACAGCAGGGCTATGCATCATATATAAGCGGATAGCATCAGCACCATAACGCTGCACCACGATGCTTGGGTCAGGGTAATTGCGCAGACGTTTGGACATCTTAGCACCATCTTCAGCTAAGACGATGCCATTAACGATCACATTTTTAAATGCCGGCTTTTTAAATAGAGCTGTTGCCAAAATAGTGAGCGTGTAGAACCAACCTCTTGTTTGATCAAGCCCTTCCCCTATGAAATCAGCAGGGAAGCCCTTTTCGAAAAGCTCGCGATTTTCAAAAGGATAATGATTTTGAGCATAGGGCATGGAACCAGATTCAAACCAGCAGTCGAAGACTTCTGGGATGCGGCGGAAGGTCTTTCCATTGCATTCGATGGTTAGGTCATCGATGAAGTGGCGATGGAGGTCTGTGACTTTGCTGTTGGTGGCATTTTCCAATTCTTCGATACTGCCCAACACCATGATTTCGCCATCATCTGCTCGCCAGATCGGAATAGGCGTGCCCCAATAGCGATTGCGGCTGATCGCCCAATCGCGAGCACCTGCTAGCCATTTGCCAAAGCGCCCTTGCTTGATGTTATCAGGCATCCAATGAATCTGTTCGTTAGAAGCCAGCAGCTCGTCTTTAATTTTTTCTACAGCCACAAACCAAGTACGCACGGCTTTATAGATTAAAGGCGTATCTGAGCGCCAGCAGAAAGGATAGCGGTGGTGCAAGGTGGCAGCTTGGATGACAGATCCTTGGACTTTGAGGCGTTTGATAATGTCTTTATCGGCATCTTTGACAAATTGTCCCACATATTCTGGAATTTCAGACGTGAAACGTCCATTGCTATCCACAGGACACACGAGTTCGATACCAGCATGTTGACAAGCATAGAAGTCGGCTTCACCAAAAGCTGGGGCAGAATGCACCAAACCAGTCCCTTCTTCAGTGGTGACATTACCATCCATGATAACCCTAAAAGCTCCCTTTTCGGACCGGTTAGCAAAGTATGGGAAAAGAGGATGATAGCATTTAGCTTCTAATTGTTTGCCTTTTAGCTTTTCGATGACTTCGTATTCTTGCTCAACTCCCTCTTTGTCATATGCTGAAAGGCGAGCACTTGCGATGTAGTAAAATTTGCCACTTGCTTTGTTGCGTACTTTAACATAATCGATTTCAGGGCCCGCCATCACAGCCAGGTTCGACACAAGTGTCCAGGGCGTAGTCGTCCATACCATCAAGTATGTGTTGGGTTCATCGCGCAAGGCAAAGGCCACTGTCAAAGAAGGATCATCGACATCTTTATAGTTCTCACCTGCTTCAAAATTGGATAGTGGTGTGCCTAGCTTAGCAGAGAAGGGCATGACTTTAAAGCCTTCATACACCAGCCCCTTATTGTAAAGCTCTTTGAAAACCCACCATACTGACTCCATGAAGGAAATATCCATGGTATGATAGGTGTGATTGAAGTCTACCCAGCGTCCCATGCGGGACACCAGCTCTTGCCATTCCTGGGTATAACGAAGGACGATTTTACGACATTCTTCATTGAAGCGCGGCACGCCGAATTCTTCAATAGAATGAGCTCCGGAAAGGTGGTAGGCTTTTTCGATCTCATTCTCCACCGGCAAGCCATGGCAATCCCAGCCAAAGCGACGGGGCACCCAATACCCTTTCATTGTTTTGTAACGAAGGACGACGTCTTTAATCGTGCCGGCAAGGAAGTGACCATAATGGGGTAAGCCAGTGGCAAAAGGAGGGCCATCGTAGAAAGAAAATAGTGGCTTATGGGCATTATCGTTGACAGATCTTTCAAAGATGCCTTCTTGCTTCCAAAAACCGAGAATGCGCAGCTCTCTTTCATCGAAGGTTTCACTGCGGATATCGTCGAACATAATCATCACCTTTAAATTATTAAGAATGATGAATGATTCTACCGACTTGTGACGTTAATGTCTATAGTGGGAAAAATGGTGACAGGACACTAGACATTTTAAGTCTAGTGTCCTGGAAATGCTGGGGAATGCCCGAATTAGCGGGACAAAAAAGTGGTTAGAAGGAATTGAATCAAGCTCTTAGGCAAAGCTCTTTCCTTTTGTAGTGAAGCCTTTCAGGAAATGTGGATTCAACTGGCTTCATCGAGATCTCTGTTCCTACCATAAGGTGGTCCGAAGCCTCTTGATTTTGATTAGGAAAGCTCATTGGCGCCAAATTGACTGAGACATTTTTTAGACTCTTATGAAAAATCCAATCGATTTTACGTTCAGATCTTTTCTCAGAGGGATTCAAGTTGCCATCGAATTGATATCTTGAGTCTGTTAGCTTGACCTGTCTTGATAAGGGATACTCCATTTCCCATTGATCTTCATTGAAGTCTCCGCAAAGGACAATATGATCAACATCTTGCAGATCACTTTCCACTTCACTCACAATATCGCAGAGTTCATTATAGCCATCTACTTTCCCTTTTTGTTTGTTTTCCCATCCTTGCTTTTGTTCTTCGATTGTGGGGTCGAATTTTTTGGATAGATATCCTTTTAAATGGAGTGAAGCTACTCTGAAAATTTGGCCGCTTGCTTTATCTTTAAAGTCGCCATAAATTTGACCCCTCTGATTTGACTTAGCTTCAAATATTTTTTGCCTTATGAAATCAACAGTTTGAGGGTTATAAGCAATTGTGGGACCCATCACCTTATATTTGTCTTCATTAGCCTCAATTTTGCCAAGTGAAAGCCCTATCACAGACAGTCTGCTTTTTAAATCTTGATATGAATTAGCCGCACACACTTCTTGTAAGCATGCCACATCGAATCCGGAGCTTTCTAAATTAGAGAGTACCACTTGTTTACGCGTTGGCCAGTTATCAACTCTTCCCTCTTTTTCTATTAAAGTCTCCCCTTTCTCCAACTCTTCCGATTTGAGTTGTTCAATTTCAGCTTGATCTTTTTTATGATAGCCTTCTTCAGTATTCCAATTCACAGCATGATACGGATTCAAAATATTATAAGTCAAAATCTTCATATTACACCTGTTGAAAATTAAATAAAAAAAACATCGATTATAAATAAAACTTTAAACAAATATTAAACCATATATTGATTTAAAAATAAACTAAAAACTTTATAGAAAAGTCTCGAAAGCAGGAATTACCACTCCCGTCTGATCGAGAGCTTTGCGATCTAATTCATATTTATCTACAAACCGTTGCATCGCCTCACTATCATGAATCTCCAGTTTGCCATCTTGCCAAATGGCAACCAATCGCTCTGGGGCAGAGAGATGATCGACCCAATAGAAATACATCCTATCAGCATAAGCAAAATACGTGCCCATACGCTGTGAAAAGAGGACCCCCTTTGCCACAGCGTCTTCAGGAGAAGACTGATAAAAACGCACCACACGGTTACGATAATCAACAGCTTCATAGCGCACATTGTCCGGACAAGAACAAAGTAACAGCACGATTTGATAATCTTCGTTTTTGAGCTTGGTAAAGTAGTCTGGAATATACGCTGCTGTAGAGGTGGTGCCATAAATAATGCTGCGTCCAGCGGCAAAAGCCTCTTCAAGAAGTGTCAACACGATATATTGCGAGCCAAAACGCCATTTCTCATAGGCATTCTTAATCACTTGGTCATAACTCCCGGTGGTTGCAATAACCAGCGGGTTCAACGCTCGCGCATAATAGGTATGAACCATGAATTTCAAGGTTCTTGGATCGGGATCTAAATAGACCCCTTCTTGATATTCAGGATGGGTAGAAACAAACTTCTCAAGAATTGTCGTTTTGCGGGCTCCTGGGCCCCCTGCAGTGGCTAGATAAAAGCGCGTGGGAGTATTGCGTGTCCCATCGAGACACACACTCCGTACGACATCGAGATCTTTTTTTATCCATTGCACCTCTTCATCCGAATACGCTTTGAGGGAAGCATTGATCGTTTCTGGAGGAAAAAACATCTCTGCCGAAAGCCTAAGACAGACGAAAAAAGCAAGCATCGATAGAAGGTATTTGATAGCTTTCATGCGCGTATCTCCTTGAAGCAGCAGCTTTTATATGGGTTTGCGGTGAAAAAAGCAACCTCTTCAAGCTATTTGTCGCTGTCTCTAAGGTCCCTAAGGTCGCTTGAGTCGCTAACGTCCCTAAAATCTGGAGGACGAGCACTGTCCCAATCGAAATGTGTAGGGACGGTAGGGACTTAAGCGACCTTAAGGACCTTAGAGACAGCGCCAGAGAGGGCAAAAACCGAAGGCCACAATTGCGCGTTGCGCGCAATCGCAGTCTACAGAATAAAACGTATTCACAACATGTTTAGTAGTTACAAAAAAATTCACTAAAACATCATTAAAAAAAACAATTGTTATAAAAATCAATTTGGAAATATTCCATATTAAACAATCTTGCGTTTTACTTAACGTCATACTATCATCTCCCAAACAAATTTATAAAAATTTTCACGTTATTTTTATTATGACATCTGTCGGCCATTCTTCCGCGCTCAGTGTTTATCATGAGACATCTCGTTCATCTCCCCTTCCTCCCCCTACGGAGCTTACCCCGCGTGAATCAACCACGACCGAAAAAGTGCAAAGCGCTTTAGCCAATTTTGCTTTCAGCGACACATCACCCACGGCTCGAACGACGGCTGAAGCTGTCTTAAACTTGCAACCTGTCGGCACAGTCTTTCAAACCGAGCCAAACGCGCCGCTCCTCCATCACTTTTATCAGCAACACACGATTGATCCTGCCAAATTTAGCTTTACGACTGAAGAAGAAGCTTTAATCCGCGATTTGTTTAACGCCAATCATCTCGGCAATCAGATTTGTCTGATCGACTTATTAAGCGTGGCGCTACATACAACCACTGAGCATATCTGTAGAGTCCATTCAAAAAATGAAAGGTGCCTCACGCTTCTATCGCACAATCTCTTGCTCCTCTATCTCCATATCCTAAGAGAGCGCAATCCCAAAATATTCGGACGCTTGCATCCCACGTTCCAAAAGGAGTTTTACACATCTCCCACTAGGCTACAAAAAGAATTAACAGATCTCTCCGTACTACCGCATACGATCGTCCAGGACAAATTAAGCAATATTGAAAAAACACCCCTCTCTCTCAAAGCCAAGAAAAAATCAACAATTAATAAAACGCACTTGATCTCTAAATTTGAAAAGTTAGTCGATCTCCTTTGTAAGTGCTACAACTCCCCATATGCCGATCAACTTTTATTAAACAACAATATCACTTGTTTCCCTGGTTCGAATAGACAAGAGCCGAACCCGGTCGAAGCGATGGAGAGCCTCATCCAATATAATACGATCATCTGTCATATGTTTGACAAGGCTCATCATGATGAAATCATCCACGTTCATTTCAATATATTTGAGCAAATCGCAGACTTCTTACAATCGGCTAAAACAAATAAAGAAACGCTCTATAATTTCCCACACATCTGTGTGCATGTGGTAGAAAAACTTGATGCTCAAATCAAAACAGCTTATGAGATATGGAAAACCGCAATTTTAACCCCTCTCCCCTCAAACCCAACCATAGATGAGCTCTTGCATTTGGAAAGCTTATTGCAAAATGCGCAAGTTTTAACATTAGCCTACAACTTCGTTAAAGATTTTTATCGCATTTTAGAGAGCTGCGTCCTACCTTCCTATCCAGATTATATCTCGCGTTCGGCTTTCATCGACCGTTTAAGGATGAATGCTGCAGTTCTTTCTATGCCCAAAACCAACCAAGCCGCCGACCTAGACACGATCAAGGAAGCTGTGCGACCAGTGGTCCAAGAACAGATCCAAAAAGTCTTTGCCCCCTATATCGATCATTTCAAAGCGAAACATCATTACATGACTCATAGTGAAATTGATCTCACCCCACCTGCTAGCATCACAGCCTCTGAATCTGCTCCTGAAGTTGACAGCAGATATTTTCGACCCTCCGAATTCGCCACTTTTGAGAGCGATATTGATGACATGCTCGAAATCCTGCAAAATTTACCCAAGCATACACAAGAGCTTGTAAAAGCCATCGACGAAGCATTGGATCAGCTCCCTCTCGCTCAGCAATGCCAAAATGATTTGCTGGATGTGTGTCAAGAGATCTGTTTTGAAGAATGCTTGGAAGTCTGCCGCCTGATGTTTATCCTGCATGATGCGGGCAAACTCATCCAACACCCCCTCATCGAGGAATTACCCGAAACCTTGGCTAACTTCATCGAACTCGACGAACTGCAAGCTAAGTTATTTCAAAAGCAAATTCGCGCCTGGTCTATATCGATTGCAGGTTTCCCCTCCAGTAAAACACCAATGCCTTCACCGACCAAAAAACTCAACATGCCAATCTTTCAATCTGAAAACGATGACGACGCACAACCTGTTAAATTAGAAACACGCAACGTACGCAAAGTGTTGCAACGATTAAAAGCTATGGGCCTCGTGCCCATCAGGACTAGAGGCGACCATGTGATTTTAAAACGCGCAGATCAGAGTGGACCGCCTATCCCTATCCCACTAGGAAACGGAGAAATCCCCACAGGCACACTAAAAGCCATCAATAGACGAGTTGAAGCTGCCCAAAGAGATTGACAGAAAATCGCCATCGGTTAAAGTGTAAAAAATGAAGAATTTTCTATTTACACTTTGCACCCTTATCTATTTTATGAAGACCGATCTTTTTGCTGAAGAAAAGTTTAAAGTCGTTGTTTTAGGCTGCCATGGTGGACCTAAAGAAAATAATTTATCTTGCTATCTTCTAGCACCTATTGAATCAAACGAATATATTGCTTTGGATGCTGGCACCTTATTAGAGGGCATTTTCATTGCCACCAAAAATAAAAGTTTCGATGATATCAAAACTAATCCTTTTAGTACTGAAGATAGAGAAATTGAAATTTTTCGAAGCCACGTTAGCGGTTATTTCATTTCACATGCTCATTTGGATCATGTTTCCGGCCTGATCATCAATTCCACCGCGGACAGTAAAAAAACAATTTTTGGCATTGACTCCACAATCGATTTTATCAGGGACTATTTATTTAATTGGAAAATTTGGCCAAATTTTGCTTCTGAAGGAACCAAACCCTACTTAAACCACTATCAATATAAGCGTTTAAATATTGGTGAAAAAATTTCATTGGAGCGTCCTAAAGTCAACATTGAGCCTTTTCTATTATCCCATCCTGATGGCTATCAATCCACAGCCTTTTTAATAGAATCTTCAGATTCCTATGTCGTTTATTTTGGAGACACAGCTCCGGACTCGTTGGAATCGCAAAAAAATATAGAAAAGATCTGGCATAAAATAGCCCCTCTCATCTCTCAAAATAAGCTGCGAGGAATATTTTTGGAGTGTTCCTTTTCAAGTGAAGTAGGTCCAAGCCATCTACATGGCCATCTTAATACTACCTATATGATGGAGGAATTAAATAAACTTGCGCGGCTCGTCAACCCTAGCAGTCCTGAAACTGCTTTAAAAAACGTCAAAGTGATCGTCACTCATATTAAAAACACCTTTCATAATGGAGTTTCGGCGCAACAGATCATTCAAGACGAATTAAAAAAACTTAATAATCTCAACGTTCAACTCATCTTCCCTGAACAAGGCAAAAAAATAGAACTTTAAAAGTGTGCTTTGCATGGAAACATATATCTCGAATTATTGTTAGCGGCATTCTATTGATTTTAATCAATCACACAGGCATAAAAGCCTCTACTCCGATATCTAAATTTACGAGGCGATTATGAGTGTCAATTCTTCCTCACTTCACATACCAAATCCCACAACAGCTCCCCCTTCTTCACCTCTATGTCAAGCAAGCACGAGCAACGCTAAGTCAGAGATGAGTTCACTTCAGTTGCAAAGTGCGTTAGCCGTCCTCTCTTTATCGCCAGGAGATTCACCCACAGATCTCACCCAAGGGAGAAGTATTAGCCCTTTATCCCACGCCCACAAAGCATCACACCCAGTTGGGCACACACAACGCGGAGATTTCACCCATCAAGCTGATTTAGTTTCCGATGAGGATGATAGCCCGTTTCCAAGCGTTCCGCAAAATCCACGCGATATTCATGCCGGTAGCCTTGAATTAGAATTGGATGGAGAAGATGGGTGGGTATTTAGCGACGGCGATAAAGATGAACCATCTGAACCTACTAGCGCATTAAATTCAAAACCATCACCAACAATAACTGCACTAGCCACGTACCCCATTCCACCATTTATCGTAGAATCTCCTGTAACTGTGGAATGCAGTTCCGAATCATCCTCGCCAAGGCGTCCATCTTGTGAGGCAAATGGAGGAGAACCAGCCCCACAACATCAAGGGGAGCAAGTAGCTGACAGCACAGCACAACAAACCATTGCAGGAAGGAAATGTAGTATTTTAGCAGTGGACTTTTTTGAACCACCCCAAAGTAACCAGGAAGAAAAATAATGAAAGTAGAAGGGATGCATTTAGCTTGGGTCGTCGTTTCAAAGATCGACGAAGCGATTAAATTTTATACGGAGGTCGTCGGGTTAACCCTCCATGAATGGCACAAAGAATATGGCTGGGCTGAGCTTTCTGGACCTAACGGCGCCAGGCTAGGCTTGGCACAGTACAACCCTAAAGACGAATTTAAAGCCGGAGGGAATGCGGTTGTCACTATCACGGTCGATGATATCGAGCTAGCAAGACAAAAGTTTCAGCAAAAAAATGCGCGTCTCATCGGTGAGGTGATCGAGGTGCCAGGACACGTTAAGCTGCAGACCTTTTGCGACGCCGACGGCAACACTTTCCAATTATGTCAACAGCTAGACTGAAAGTTTCAATGAAGTGTCCATGTGGCAGCGGCCAGCCATACGCAGTCTGCTGCCAGCCTTTGCACGATGGAGGCTATGCCCAAAACGCTTTGTGGCTGATGCGTTCGCGCTATAGCGCCTATGCTTGCCAGCGCGCCGATTACATCATGCGCACAACACATCCTACTAATCCCCAGTACAAAACAGATGTGCAGCTGTGGGAACAAGAACTATTACATTTCTCTAAAAATACTGCATTCCAACGCCTAGAAATTATTGAATTCACCGATGGCGAACGGGAAGCCTATGTCTCTTTTATTGCCCATCTCGAGCAAAACAATAAGCCTTATCAACTTAAAGAAAGAAGCCGCTTCCTAAAAGAAGGCAAGCAATGGTTGTATGTCGATGGCATATTTTTCTAAAATCCCCATTCGGCAAACAAGGTTTTTAATTCAGCCACGACTTTTGCCTGCAAATTTAAGCTGTGGGCAGAACGGATAGTTTTATCAGCGCCCACTTCAAAACCTCGCGCCTGGATGAGGGCAGCAACGTCATAAGGGAAATTTAACGGAGCAATGATTTTGGCTATCTGCTGCAATTTGGTTTGTGAGGCGCTGACATCTTGCTGGTTCTGCGAACCATAAAAGACATCGACGATCAACTCTGGCACACCATTTGACAATCCTCCGATGGAACCTTTCACTCCGAGCTTAAGCGCTTCAGGCAAACGTGTGTCAGAGCCTGTCAACACCGTAAAATGTTTTTGTTGAGCTACCCTCACTAATTCTTTATGGTAATCGAAGGCATTGCCACTTTGCTTGATGCCTGCTAATACAATCGAATCAGCCAGCTCTTCAACCGTATGTGCCTCGATAGAATTGCGAATGCATTCGGGGAAATTATAAAGCAAAAAAGGTAGACCTTCGGTCAACGTGGCTACATATTTGAAATAGGCCACCAAATCCTCCTGCGGAATGGCATAATAGGACGGTGGCAGCACAATCACCCCAGCCACCTGATGTTCACAAGCTCCTCTGGCAAGGATCTTAAGGTGCTCCATGTTTTCGGCGCTAATATTGGCAATCACAGGCATAGGACCTGCACATTGTATCACCCATCCCAGCAGCTCTTGCCGCTGTTGCAAGGTCAGACGGCGAAATTCACCGGTACTACCCCCCACCACAATGCCGTCCACACCGGATTTTCGCAAAAAGGCAATATGACTTTTTATCTCCTCTTTCAGCAGGCGCCCTTGATTGTCGGTAGGCGTCCATAGGGCGGTCCACACTCTGGCAAATAATTCTGACATCACATCTCCTTCTACACCCTTTTTTCGGGCACGGGCACACACGCAGACACGAAATTAAGGTTAATTAAGGTTATGTCCTTTATTATATCTTAATACATTTTAGCTATGCTGTGTTTTTCGAAAGACCTTGTTGCACAAATCCAATATAGCGATAAACCATTGAGGATAAAAACTTGAAACACAGAGGCACAGAGAACACGGAGAGGAATGAAAAAAAATATCCTTAGGCATATACCACAATCAATCTCTATTTTTTTCTTTCTCTGTGTTCTCTGTGCCTCTGTGTTTCAAACTGTTTATGATAAATGAATTACGGTGTACTCCATTTATGCAACAAGACCTTTTCGAAAAAGATACCCTAATTTAAGTAAATTAACATATAATGATATTTAAGTTGATTGTTAAAGGAGTTAACTATGCCTAAAGTTCAAAAAAACCAATTATTTCAACATCTAAATACCCATCTTGCCTATTTAACTCCAACAAATTCCGTCATCAAGAAACAAACTGAATTTCAAGGGAAAGTATGGACGAAACTCGATCAACTCACGGTCTTATGGGAAAGGATTAAACACTTTTTCCAGACAGGACATGTATGTAATAATGCATCCACCCTCAAACTAATAAATAAAAATATCTCCCTGATCGATAAGGACATCAAAGCTCTCAGCACCTCAGTCAGTCAAGAGAAAATTCTTTTTAAAGAATTTGACACCAACTTTAACCGGCTGATTGAAATGCGGGAAGGTTGCTTGGTCCTAAAAAAATCGATAGCAAATAAGCGCGATTTAGCCAAAATCACTAAATTCGAAAATGCGATTTACAAATTAAAATCTGATCTCAGCGACCTCTTAGATACTATGCTGGAAAACGAAACGCGCTTAGAACACGAAGTGCAAGCAAAGAAAAAAGCTAAAGCATCCCCCATCAAATCGCCACCAAGCCAGAAAGCAGCCATTAGGAGCGAAAAAAAACTCGCCAAGATGCTTAAAAATGCCTTCAAAGCGATCGAAGAACATCGGAGTAAGGATACCAGCCATCATGATGTCTATGTCACTCCCCAAGAAGTGATGCTATCCCTGCAAACAATCACCTCCCCTAAGATTCAGCCACCACTGACCTTCACCCACACCTTCGCCGAAGCGCAAGGACCACGCGATGACATGGAAGATGCCCACTTTTGCATCGAAATCCCACAAGGACTGCTCGCCGGTGTTTTTGACGGCCATGGTGGCAAGAAAATCTCTAATTATGCCAGCCAAGCATTCCAAGCACATTTTAGCAAAATGTTAGAAACCACCAATGGCAATGTGCGTTTAGCTTTTGAGAAAATGTTAGATAAAATCCATACAGAAGTTAGTAAAAATCACGCTTGGGACAAAATGGGCAGCACCGCTGTGGTCAGCTTCATCGATCCGAAAACACATCTCATTTATACCGCAACACTTGGCGATAGCGAAGCCAATCGCTATCCTATCATTGACAACAAAAGAAAATCTCATCCGCTATCTTGTGTGCGCGACTGGAGCAGCAAGCGTGATGCCAAGCGCGCCGCCGATGCCATTGGGATTCCAGAGATCGCCACCGCATGGCCTAAAGCCAAGAATCCCAAAGTTTTACGTTACCCCTACCCCTACTTAGGAGTCTATCCATTTTTAGGCATGGGAGTCAATGTCAGCCGCGCTATTGGCGATGTCGGTGCCGATATCCATAAAAAGCCAGCGATTAGCCATAAGCCCAAAGTCTCTGTCAATAGGGTGCAACCGGGAGACCTCTTAATCTTGGCATGCGATGGCTTAAAAGACTATGTGCCAGAAGATGAAGTCGTCAAAGTGATCAATAGAGCGCTAGCGGCTAAGCAAGACCCAGCACAAGCGTTGACAGACTATGCGATTAACGCTAGACAAGCGCACGA
>JABDFJ010000045.1:0-19664 GCA_013286645.1 Chlamydiota bacterium
GTCCGGAGCGATAGCGGAGAGCGATTGACTAATAAAAATATTTAAATCTAAAAATTGGGGCTAGTTTATCTTCAATTGGACATGGACGAACTGGACGAATTGGACTACCTGGACGAACTGGACAACTCATTCCGATTCCGTCCAGTTCGTCCAGGTAGTCCAATTCGTCCAGTTCGTCCATGTCCAAGCGTCTTCTTAATAAAAATTTCTTTAACGCGATTTTAATAGATAATAAAAAAAATTAAAACAACATTGATTAAAATCTTAATCTACAATATAATTGATGTTAATATCCTTATTTTTTATAAAAATGATTTTTATGAATCTTTCTACATTAGGCGCTGCTTGTTTAACAGGTTCTCTTGTTAATTCGGTTTCAGATCGCTTTTGTTCGTGGTCATTTAAAACCAAGCCCCCCTTAAATACCCCTCGTTATTCATGTGTACAATGGGAATTATCTGCAACAGATATCCGCTATACCCTTGCAAATCCCAACACTCCAAAATTAAACTGCATCCAATGTCTTTTTAAAAACATTGTCACCTTTGGCTT
Source organism: Chlamydiota bacterium (assembly GCA_013286645.1). Taxonomy (GTDB): domain Bacteria; phylum Chlamydiota; class Chlamydiia; order Chlamydiales; family Parachlamydiaceae; genus JABDFJ01. Next base: position 553 of record JABDFJ010000045.1, read on the forward strand.
ATGTGGACTCGTTAAAAGACTCGAATTTGAACGTGCCTTATTGTTAAGAGATCTGACTACGGCCCAAAAAATCTTCCAAAAAGGTTGGATCAAGTCTGTTAATGAAGACTTGTTAAAAAAATTGCGAGTACAAAACAATTTCACTTCCTTGCATTGGCTGATAGATAAAGAATTTGCTAGAATAGCCGCTTTAGAAGCGAAAGAAAAATCCCCCTATACATTAAGAGCGCACAGAGCGGACACTTGGAGCCCAAAGGGTTTTTATTATTATAAAAATTGGTTGGAGGAAAGAGACCAGATCGCAGGAGTAGGTCCATTGACGGTGCGAATTTTTGGAAGCGAGCTTTTTAGTGCCGCGCACCTTAATGGCATGCTCCAGCATGTCCCCTCGCATGCCAAAGGGGATTTACTGAAAATGATTGCTAAAAGCAAAAGTCGGGATGATAGCGGAGATGACATCCATTATGATTGCAACGAGATCAAAACTTTAATCGCGCATGGTTTAGATCCCAAAGACGCTGTCACAGAAGTAGGAATATTCAGTGGGCAAGCCCATCACATATTTATGAAGCCTAATCCAACAACAATACGCTTTTATTTAGACGCAGGGATAGATCCTAATGTAAGAAGAAACCACTATGATTTTTCGCAAACTTTATTATATTCTGTAGTGATATCTGAGCTTTATAAAGCTAACACCGTTTCACCTAAAACACTGCAAATCGTGGAAATGCTATTAGAACGGGGAGCTAATCCTAACGCCCTGTCAAAAGCAGTAGGAAAATCTCACACTGTTTTAGAACTAGCGATAGAAAAAGGACAAAAGCCCTTGGTGGAGTTACTCCTAAAATACAAAGCGGATCCTAACGTGAGAGGGACGGAAAGTGCACATTCGGCCTATGAAGTGGCACTGCAGTCTGATTTTGCTAACGCTAACTTGATAAAATCTCTCCAAGGGGCTGGAGGAACCACCACCCGTGAATTCCTAAATGCCGAATTGGAAAAAACGATCAAACAAACGCTATCTAAAGAGGAAGGCCTTGAAAAATTGCAACTATTGCAAACACTGGGGGCCATAGCGAAGGACGACGTTTTGAAAACAGCCTTAAATAATGCCATCGACCTGCAACTGGTTGAAAAGGCAGCTTTTTTCAAAGCTTTTCTTGAAAAGAAGGCCTTGTTTAAAGCGCAATTTCAAGTAGTCTAAACAGTATTGGGGCAGGAGTTTCGCCTTTTGCCCCTTCCTTTGATAAAATCTCTATGAAAACTGCTGCAGAAAAGCCGCGGCTGTGAGAAGTTGTATGTTTTCGAAACTCTCCATTTTTAGAAGATGGTTGTCCCCACTGACAATATAGCTGGCTTTCCCTTCGATAGCGGCTATCAAATAGATATCATCATCAGGATCTTCTTTAACAAGCACATCGTATTTGTATTTAGGCACCACAATATGGCCAAGAATACTTAGCGCATCCATCCATTTCAGCAAATCTTCATCCGTTCTTTTGATGCGACTGCGTATTTTAGGATAGAAAAGAATGCGTTTTAATTCATCTTGTATGTCCTTCGAAAGGACTAGTTCATATTCTTCAGAGCTAATAATTGTATGCAGAACTTTAGCAGGAGAGCCTTCAGCTTTCATTAAGGCACTGGCATAGATGTTGGCATCCAGAACGACACGGATTCTCATGATGTGCTTTTATGAGATTGTGTTCGAGGTTTTCGGCTGCCGTGCTTAGCTTCATTTGCCAAGGAATCGATCGTTGCTTGCGAATCGTGCGTGCGATCACCAGATAGCATATCAAGCACATAGCTTTTAGCCATTTTAGTCAAAGCCTCAAGCTTTGCTAATGGGATGAGCGCTGCCAAGGGCTTTTCTTTTCGTTCAATGATAAATTCATCACCGCGTAAGTTAACGCAATCGAGAATTTCTCCCATCTTTTTGCGCATATCATCTGTACCAATTTTTTTTAACATCTCCACCTCTTACATCTATAACAACTATTATAGATGATATAGGATTTTAGGAACACAATAAATAGGGGGCTATTGATGTCCCCATAGCGATCTTTGGGAGCTATATGTTGACAAAAGGCACACATTAGGCTATGATATAAGAATAAATATGAGGGAAAATGTCGATCTACACCTACTCCCCCCAAAAAAACCTCAAATTAATAGAAGAAAGAGATATTAGCTTCGAAGAAGTCATCGCAGCAATCGAAGACAATCAGATATTAGATATTATTGAGCATCCCAATCATAAAAAATATGGTGATCAAAAAATCTACGTCATCTTTGCCAATGAATATGTATTTTTAGTGCCCTTTGTTGTAGATGCGGAAGGTAATATCTTCCTTAAGACGATCATTCCTAGCCGAAAAGCCAAAAAAATATACCTAGGAGAAAACCATGAAGAAAAATAACAAAACTCATACAAGCAAGTTCGATGATGAAGAAAATGAACTTGTTGCCTCTTTTGAAAATGACGAATGGAAAACAATAAAGAATGTTGAAAAAGAGAAATTGTCTGCGCGCAAAACAGCCGCTAAGACTCTACGCAAAGATGTGCGTATTAACATTAGGCTAACGAGTAGCGATGTTTCTCACATCAAGCAAAAAGCAGCCTATGAAGGTATTCCTTACCAAACACTGATTGCCAGCATTTTACATAAATATGCTGCTGGTCATTTATAAGACATTGGTTTGTGTTTGTATTTAGGTTCTTACTCCCACATGTCTCTAATGTCCCTAAGGTCGCTTAAGTCCCTATCGTCCCTTTTTTATGCGCCGGGAAGACGAAAGTCCCCTTGGCTGCTTGCCACCAATCAAGCCAGGCTTGCTTGTCCAAGCCAAAGTTAACACCAACATACTCCGCTAGGTGACTATAGAGATTATCGCCGTAGTTATCTGTGGTATCTAACGTGTCGTATTTCAAGGTATCCAAAAGCACATCAATGCCCTCTTTGTCCCCCAGAGAAATCGCTGTCATAGCGGCTGCCCGCCGCACGTAAAAGCTAGGATCCTCAAATAAAGGCACAATGAATGCTAAGGCTTGAGGCAGAGCACTATCTTGCAATCCAAGCGCTGCCGCATAACGCACCTGCTCCGATGGGCTGTTAAAAGCGGGCTTCAACAATGCTAAGGCTGCCGGAGTATGGATTTGAGCCAGATAATAGGTGGCGACCGCGCGATTCTCTTCTGTAGGATCTGTGATCATGAGGTCCGCCAACACAGAAGCGGCTTGTTCTTTGGCCAGCGTGCCTATGAGCTTGATAGCCATTTCCCTCGCATAACTTGAGGCCATAGATCCTTGTTTTAAGGCTTCCATCACCCTATCAAGATGGGTGGTGGTCTCATCTTGAATCGCCCATAAAGCGGCATAATTAAATTGATCCTCAGGCGCCGCAGCGGGATTGGCGAGTAAGGGGGCTAACTCGACTTTGCTGTCCGGATGGGTAAATCTAAAGAGATCGAGGCTTTCATAGAGCTGGCGGCGTTGGTCGTAATCAGCCTTTAAAATTTGTTGGACCAGCTGCTCAGCTTCTACTTGCTTACTAGGGGTCTTAAGCGGAGTGTAAGCACGATTGTTTGCCCATCCATGCAGGGGATCAAAAGGGAAGTCAACGCGCGGCTGATTAGGAAAGTTTTGAAACAACAGCTTTGGTAAATCTTTGGCTTTAACATCGACATCTAAACCCACGCTATGTGGACCAATTCCCCAGTGTCGATTCTGACCACGTTGCTGATCATCCACATGTTCTGCATACACATTTTTGGGTCCAATAGACAAAAATAATGCTGTCGGCCATGCATTGGGCGTGATGGGCTTTTGAATATTAGCTTCACTTTCTTCTTTAAAGGCATAGACGTTATTGCCTTGCAGATCAATAAATACACCTAGGGCTTTGGGCTTGCGAGCACTGCCAAGCGATTGGACGGTCCCTTGAAATGAGTTGTGCCCCCCCGTATTGATCACCATCCCGACTGATCTATCTGCACCCACACCAAGAGAACCCCAACCTCCATGAAAACGATTGTGTCCACCTTCCAAAAACACTAAGCCGGCAGCTAAATGCAACCCTTGCCCTTGTGAATCTGTCTCGGCATAGAAATGATTATGTCCTCCTACATTGACCAAAATGCCCAAACCCAAAAAGTAGGCGGAGCCTTGTGCATAGCACGAAGCAATATATTCATTATGTCCTCCCCCATTGTACAAGAAAGAAACACCGCCATATAAACTTGGATGGGCATTCCACGGATCATAACGCACGCCTGTGGATCCTCCTTGACCGATGCCACAAAAATGAATGTCTGCCTTACCCGTATTGCTTGCGCTACCAGCTTGATAGATATTGTGTCCGTGATCATCAACCAAGAAAGCTATCCCCAGTGTACTAGAAGCTGCTTGCGCCATGCTTTCAGAAGCACTGTATCGGTTATGCCCTGCTTTGTTCCACATTAAGGAAGCACCAAATGTAGCACAGGATTGTCCAAAAAAATCAATGGCATAGCGATTATTTTTGCCCAAATTCATCAGAAGGCCGACACCAAAAAAGCCAGCTCCTTGCGCATAAGACTCCGCTTGAAAAGTGCTGTTGCCGCCAAAATCGGCTAACACACCCACTCCTAAAAAACCTGAGCCTTGCACAAAATTTTTGCCGCGGTATTGGTTATGACCCCCTACACTGATATGCAGAGCGGCAGGGCGCGTGCCTTCAGTGCCCCCCGCATTATTTGTGAAGGTATTATCGCCTCCCAGGGCCAAAAAGAAATCAGCACTTTCAGCATAAGTTGTGTGATGTCGACCGGTGATGAGACATTTAAGTCCTTGCTCTTCCCATATGAAGTCTTGAGGTAGCTGTAAAGCACTAAATGCCGCGCGTCGTTGATACACTTCATCGACAATCAAGGCCAATTTCCGTGCACAATCGGCGAGTTTAATCAGATCTACACGGGCTGCTAATGTGAAAAATTTTAGCGGCATCACGCTATCTGTGGTCATGAAATCAAAAGTTTCACTCTCTTGGCTGCCGAAAAAGAAAGCGCGGTAATTCTGACGCAGCCACTCCTTTTCGGCTGGGGTGAGCACAGCTAAAACGGTTTTTGCTTCTTGAGATATTTGGATGAAAGCCTGCCATAAAGCATAGATTTGGCCCCCCAACTGTGCGCCAAAAGCTTGCAAGAAGCTCTCCGGCAGCGCGTGTGAAGAGAGAGAGGGTGTGAATTTCAGTTCGGTAGCAAGAGGCATACCGCCCGCCATGAAACAGGCGGTAGTCATTTGATATAAGCTATTCGATGGGGCGGTCGCTTTGATTTTTTCAGATACGATTTGGGCGTAGACTGGAAGATAAAAAGGGTCTCCCAGCACTGCATCGACCACGGGAGACCTACCTAGAGGGGAATAATATGCCTCGACATAACGGGGCAGGACGTGTTGCTCTTCAACCAGTTGTTCTACGACTTCAAAGGCTTTAACCGCTTGCGTGGGTGGATCAACAAACAGGGCTTGGGCGAAAATACCCAAACTGGCCACTAAAGGTAAAATCAGCCAAGAGCGCATATTTGAACACCACTAAATAGAAAAATCGCTAATTTAAAGAGCGCAGCGAAGCGCAAAGCGCTGTAGCTTAGGCTTCAGCCTGAGTTCGTTTTGGCAGTGCTTCAGCCTGCCACGCGCAGCGAGCGGTAGCGATGCATGACGCGCTCAGTGTCGTGGCCTCACGAATGTAGTATAAAAGTATCCACCGCGTAAGCCTCGGGCAATTGGGCAACGTTTTTGAGTCCGCGACACCGAGCGCGTCACGCATCGCTACCGCTCGCTGCGCGTGGCAGGCTGAAGCACTGCCAAAACGAGCTCAGGCTGAAGCCTAAGCTACAGCGCTTTGCGCTTTGCGCTTCGCTGCGCTCTTCAAATGAGCGTGTTCCTTAACAATTACGTGAACATGTGCCATCCTGTTAAATTTGTGCTTCCTTGTGTTCCAGGTTGACGCCTTTGTAGACCAACGACTTTTCGGGATCGATAGTGACCAACTGCCCTTCCTTAAGCACATTCATAGCAGCATCAGCCCGCACAATCACTGTTTTTCCAAGCAACTGCCCTATCTGCAAAGCATACTGCTCCGAATCATTATCGTTAATATGGTTCTGCAAAATAATGCCAGCAGCCTCTTGGATCAAGGGCAAATAGCTATCATCACATTTTGCCAACACAAGGAATTGTCCACGCACAGCATAGGGCTGCTTAGCCTCAGGCGACAACGTCAACGCGACCTTCGCATGCATCCTTAGGCCAATACCACTTTGTCCGCGCACCAACACATCGCCAATACTTTCTACGCTCATCGTATTCGTGGTACCCGAAATTCCAAAAGGTGACCCTGCTGTCACCACCACCAAATCGCCCTCACTCACCAGCTTCTGCTCTAAGGCATAAGCGCTGATCATCTCAAACGCCTCTGTGATCGAATGGCACTCTTTACCCAACAAAGGAATCACCCCCCATTCACAGCTCATGCGATGATAACAACTTTCGTTAGGTGTCATGGCGATGATCGGCAAACCTGGACGTAAGCGTGATAGCAAGCGCGCCGTAAAGCCACTACTCGTAAAGGCAAAGATAGCTTTGGCATTCGAACTATATGCTGTTTTCACTGCTGCCAGCGTTAATGCCGAAGGGACGTCATGATAGACAAGATTTGAATGGAGTTCGAAAAATTGACGGTAGTCGATATCACTCTCAGCTTCTTTGGCTGTCGCTCGCATCATTTGCACGGTTTCCAATGGATACTTACCAACAGCGGTCTCTCCAGAGAGCATCACCGCCGAGGTGCTATCATAAATAGCATTTGCCACATCGGAAGCTTCCGCCCTCGTAGGCCTTGGATTATTGATCATCGACTCCAACATCTGAGTAGCTGTCACCGCCGGCTTGCCGGCTAGATAGGATTTGCGAATCATCATCTTCTGCAAGCGTGGCACCTGGCTTAAAGGCACTTCCACCCCTAAATCCCCACGTGCTACCATGATGCCGTCAGCCACCTGCACAATCGTATCAAAGTTTTGCACCCCTTCACTGTTTTCAATTTTGGCAATCACCAAAATGTCCGCTCGTTTTTCTTCGGCCAATAGCTTTTTAATCGCCAACACATGATCCACAGAGCGCACAAACGAAGCCGCAATGATATCGATATCGTGCTTACAACCAAAGCGGATATCTTCCGCATCTTTTTCCGAAAAAGCAGGGAGATCTAAGGAGCTATTAGGGACATTTACCCCCTTACCCGAACGGATGATACCCCCATTTTCAATTTCTACCCATACGCCTTCGTTCGTAACATCCACAACTTGAGAACACAGATAACCATCGTCAAAAAGCACCCGCATGCCACGCTTCATATGCTTTAACACCGAAGGGGGGTTAATGCTAACGCGCTGCTCATCACCAACGACATCTTCGGCCACAAGCAACCAACGGTGCCCTGCTGGCAAGGCAAGTTGATTGTCTCTGATGCGTCTTAAGCGGATTTCAGGACCTTTAGTATCTAACATGATGGCCAGGGGACGCTTCAAATTTTTCCTAGCTTCCTTAAGAGTGTTAATTACAGCTAAATGTTCCTCATGAGTGCCATGACTGAAATTCAAGCGCGCGACATTCATGCCGGCTTCCATCAACGCACAGATGCGTTCATATGAATTGACCGCGGGTCCGATCGTACAGATTATTTTTGTGAAAATCATGATGCAATTCTCTATCTTAAGAAGGTGAAATTATTAAAATACCCTATCTGAGCAATAAAATCCACTTTGACAAAAAAACTATAAAAAAGCTCAATGAGCATTATAGATTAATGCAGGTCTCATATGAAATCATTTTCCGCCCCTATCAGCGCTTTCCTCCTCATCATAGCGATCCAATGCCTCGATTTACAAGCTGAAATCGAAAAGGTTGTCATCACCTGGACGCCTATGAAATGCCAAAATTGGTGTATTCAAGAAATTGATAAACAATTTAGGCGTGTGCCCGAGATTGCTGAGGTAGAGGTGAATAAAGAGGCAGGACAAGCCAATATTACATGGCAAAAGAACGCCCGCTTTGACTACATGTCAGTCAACATGGTCATGCACCAACTAGGCTTAGCGATTAGAGACATTCGACTAAAAGTACGCGGCCACATCCGCCATACAGACAAAACTGTCACGCTGGTCTCATCTGGAGATTTAACCACCTTCGATTTGATCAATGCCGTCATCCCTCAATCCACAGCCCAATCGGTCCAATTTAATTTGGCCGCACGAGCCCTTCAACCCGATATGCGCCAAAAACTTCTGGAGGCGGAAGCCCAAAAGCAAGAAGTGACCATCGATGGCCCTCTATTCATGCCCCACCGCGCTCCCCCACTGGTACTCGCAGCTGAGCACGTCAACTTTCCCCCACCCGACGATGCCAAACAAAAAAATAAGCTTAAGTAAAATTAACGATGAAAACGATTAAACGATAAAATGATAGAACAAAACAAAGAACTACGGGTCATCACAAATTAGAGTACCGCACTTTTTAAACGCGAAGGTCGCGAAGCAAGCGAAGGCAACGCGAAGATTTTTTTTCTGTGGATATGCTCTTACAAATTAATAAAGCTCAATTTCTTTCGTATTTAAAATCAGCAAGATTTACAGCAGTGTTATTGATTAATTTCAAGGAGAGAATGGTTAAAGAGGATATCAGAAGATTTGTCTTGAGCATGTACTTCAATAAATAAAAACTTTCTTCGCGTTATCTTCGCTTACTTCGCGACCTTCGCGTTCAGATAGTGCGGTACTGTATTTTGTGATGAGCCTATTTTCTTCCACACAATGTAGTGTTGACCACATGCGCAAGCTGCTGCTCAAATTCTTTCCAGAAGGCTGTTTTGATTTGAAATTCTATTCTATCGGCATGTTTACTTTTGTAAGATTGGTACCAATCAGCTGCCGATTTTTCTTGTTGCGATGGCATGGTTTTACACCATGTCTGATTCACAGCTTTGCACCAATTGTTGCGGCGCAGATGCTTGGCATAGGCATACATCATTTTGTCTTCTTTGGGCAAACTGCTGATTGCCGCCTCTTGCACCTGTTGCATAAGTTTCCAAAGCTGCGAAGTTTCTCCGACCACACCACCTAAAGGCGCTGCCATGAAGTTGTAAACATCGCGCAGCGTAGCACCAGCTGCAGCAAAGCTCTTAAGCACCATGGTGATGGCTTTGGCATTGATAGGGGCTTGTTCTGAAAGTTGCATTTTTTCAACCAGCTGCTCGATGAAATCAGGATCTAATGCCTGAATCATTTTCAAGGAAGTGGCCGTAAAAGGCTTCTTGGCATTATCGTGGACATAAATTCCACGAAACACCTCTAATTTCCAAGGATAGATGGTGTCATGATCGATGGGAATAATCTTTAGCTGGTGATTTTCATCATATTTGACAAGCAAATTGCCTGTATTGCGATCTTCGTTGAGCAAGAGAATGTCATTAATGCCGATCTCTTGGAATTCGTCCAACGAGATGGCGGAAAGGATAGGATTGTCTTGGAATTGCAACACATTTCTGTGTGGATCATCACTAGGTAACACTTCTTTGAAGGTGGGATGAAAGCTGATCAAAGGTTTAGTATGGTGCACCCATTCTTGCAGATAGCCTGTTTTTGTTAGAGAACATTTTTCCCCTTGTGCGTGCAGCTGATGATCAAAAAATTGATCGCTTTCCAACGTAGTAAGCACACCGCGCGGCGGCCGCACTTTATGACCTATATGCAACATCTCAGCGAGTTGCTGCCGCTTGCCGGTTTGCCCCTGCTCCCAACCATTTGCCTGATGGAAATAGATATCATCTGCCGTTAGAGCGCGCTTCCTAAATTCTGGGTTGGGATTGTTGGGTTTCCAAGTCCCTTCATCTTCAGGCTTAAACAAAGCAATCGTTTTGCCTACTTTGTCCTTAATAAAATAGATACCGCTTGTACCCACCCCCTCAAAGCCAGCGCCCGTGCCATTGACGATTTTTCCCCCATCGCTCAAAATTTTAGCCACAAACGCTTTTAAATGATGTGCCTGCTGCTCATAGTGTTTGATGTACTGCGCCACGCGCGCATCTATAGTCGTAAAATTTGCATGTGCATTGATCACCGGTGACAGCGGCATGTCTAAAGGGATGGAATAGGGCCAAGCTTCACGCATCCCATTGGGCGTGTTATGGTCTAGCACAGGGGCGGATAGTAGCCCTTGAGATTGCGGGCGATAAAACGACCACAATGATGCTAGGGCTACTCCAGCTAAAAGTGTGATTTTCACTATCTTACCCACCGTACACTGTGGAACACATCGCCGCCAAATGCGTCCCATCCACGATTGATCTGAGCATGATGCTCCAGTAAAGAATGACAGATTTGCAGAGGTCGAAAGAGGATAGTGATTAAATGTGTACTTCATTTATTACCCTTGTATATTTTCATTAAACATTAATTGTACATTCAACTAGATTTTAATTCAAACACTTTATAATTATTAATTGAAATATTCCATACTGCACAGGTTTGTAATAGAATTTCGCGAAAAACAAAAATAAACAAATTAAAAATATTTTTAAATAAAAATTGACATTTATTACTTACTTTTATAGAATTAAACTTATTATTAATCTATTTAATAGGTTTTACCATGAAAGTACAATGGGTTGGATTTAAAGTCGATAGTTTACCTGTGCCCGATACAAACACCCCACAAACAGGATCACCCCCATCCCCTACAAAAACAGGCACACCGGCCAGCAGCGAAGCGCAGCTGCCATCAGCGACTGTGGAGATCAAGCCAGAACAAAATCCACCTGCCACTAAACCGACCACTTGGTTAGGCCGCTCTTGGGTAGGCAATGCCTGCTCCACAATCTATTCGAAGCTTACCCTAGATAACATCGCGCAAGGCGGCATTGCCGCCAGCGTGGCCCTCGGCACATACCGCATTGTCTCCGCCAACGATGATAATAATCTATATGATCTAATAGCCGGCATTGGTCTCGCCAGCGCGGGCACAACCCTTGCCTGTCTTGCCTGGGGTGTGGGTAGTGCGCTCAAAGGGCAGAAATCAAAAGCCCTTAAGTGCTTTGCCGCCACTATCGGGCTGGCAGCTGCCACTGTGCAACTCATCCACACTGACCAAATAATAGACAAGACTAAAAGCGATCTATGGCACAAAGATTGGAAAATAAGAGATCTCCAGAGGGAAAAGGATCATCTTCAGCGGACAATAGATTTAGCGAAATACAGCGGTTCATCCTATGGCGAATCATACGAGCTATCGCGCCTTAAAACACAATTAAGCGAAGCACAAGCACGCGAAGCTAGCACCAAGGATGAGTTAGCAAGAGCTAATGACCATATAGCTAGTTTGCAAGCAACTCCAGTCTGCCAAAAAAAATTGCAGCACACAGCTGATAAGCTACAAAAATGCACCACCACCATCGAAGCTTTCAAAAAACTCAGTTGGGCGGAACGCTGTGTCAGCACGTGGCCGCCAACCTCCCTAGCGACACAAGCAGCTGATAGTGAGACCGATGGCACATCTAACAACTTAAAATACAACATCATTTTTGGCTCCACGTATGTAGGTGGCAACCCCTTGCGCGACGACCTTTCCAAATTGGTCGACAAAACGCATCAAGAATACGCTAAGCGCTGGGGCATCACCCACCGCGTGGTCGACAAAAGTCTTTTAAAGAATGAATGTTACGTGGGTACTAAAACACAGGACTGCGTCCCTTATTGGAACAAAATTGCTGTCTTGCGCAATTGGCTCAATGAGCCCGCGAAAGGCTCTAAGCAAGAATGGTACATCTTAGCCGATGATGACATGCCTGCCACCGATATGACGATCAATCCAAGCGAAGCCATCGATATGCTGCGTAAGGGCAAAGACACCAGCGTCATCGTAGCAAGAGATGTTCAAGTATGGAATGGCGATAAGCGCTCTGCCGTCAACACCGGCCTGCTCTTCGTTAGAAAAGATGAACAAAGTCGTCAATTTATCGAAGAAGTGTGGAGAAAGCGCAATACGCCAACGTCGGGCAAAAGTCAGGTCTGCCCAACGCTCGGCACCTGCGTTAACCAAGAAACATTGCACGAACAAGAAGCCATGTCTTATGTCATTAAACAAGACTACAGCCTCTTAGATCGCGTCTTGACGGTGGTTATGCCGCGCGACAAATACCGCGATAAAGATGGAAAAATGAAAGAACTTGCTGTCAACACCTTCCACCGCGGCGGCTGCTTTAGACGCGACCAAAAACACTGGGGCTCCGAGACGTTTAGCTACGACGGCGATGCCTCATATCCTGAAGGGGCCTGGCGCAAAGGAGATTGGCTAGGACAAACCGCTGGCGTACCCATTAATGGCTGGTATTGTGCTGATTATCGAGCTAACAAGCCTGCTGGTCCATTGCGCCTTGACAAGCTCAACGAAATGATCAGCCAAACAGTAAGATAAAAAAGGCTAAAGGCTAAAGGCTAAAGGCGAAAATAAAGGCAAAAGGCTCAAGCTACGGCTTCTGCCTTTAGCTTTTAGCTTTTTTTTGCAGGGTTAGCTTTTGCGCGCGACTCATTTTTTTGATGGCGCACTCGCGTTTTGAAGCTTCCGAGCGATTGGGATGGGATTCACAATACACCACTTTTTCAGGACGGGAAAAATGAAAAAAGCGCGCCCCTCCTTTACCTCCCTGATGCATAGCAAAGCGGCGTGCTAAATTATTAGTAATGCCCGTATAGAGCTTTCCTGAGTCGGCTTGAATGATGTACACCACCCACTCTTTTGCTTTATCTTGCTCATCCATAAATTCCAGTTCCCTTGTATTTACCATAATTTAGCAAAAAAATGAATATTTGCAAGCAAACTAAAATAAATAATTGATATTAAATAATTAAAACAATATAATAATACTTTAATTTACAATTAACCGAAGGTTAAAAGCAATTATGAAACTTCAATGGATCGCTTTACAAAATGCATCTGTTCCGCAACCATCGCCCTCCAGTGCTCCGACTTCTCCTCAGCCATCGCTGGAGATGGCATCTGATAAACCAGCGTTGCACACAGATGTGACAATCCAAGACGCCACATCTAGTCCCCAAACAATTGCCCCCCCCCCTCCTCCAAAGCCACCTCATGGCTGGGACGTTCGTGGGTCGGAAGCGCGTGCTCGAAGATCTATTCGCAACTGACCTTAGATCGCATGGCTCAGGCAGGCATAGCGACCAGTGTCACACTCGGTATTGGACTTAGTCAAAATGCCTCTCACCCTATTCCAAAACTTGAGGGCGTGTTGCTAGCGGGTTACGGTTCTGCTCTTTCATGCCTGGCATGGGGGATCGGCAGTGCCCTTAAAGGGGACAAAGCAAAAGCCTTAAAATGTTTCGCCGCAGCTACCGCCCTAAGTGGAGTCACCGCTTCTGTAGATCAAGCAGAAAATGACTTCATCAAACAATCTAGTGAAAGCCCCTCTACGAACTACTATGATTTAGAAGATGCATTAAGTATGTGTCGCGCCGAAGGGTTCAATAAAGAACATAAAATAGCAGCCTTAAATGCTGATATAAAATTTTGGAACCAGCAGTACGCCGAAAAATCCACAAAATTATTTAGAGCAGAAACCAACGCAGATACGGAAACTGAATTAGGGCAAAAGAACCGAGAGCGAATAGCCTCCTTAACCAGCGATAAAGTACGACTTGAGAATCAGCTTGCTAAGGCAAACACGGATTTAGCCAAAGCCGAAGTGAGTTATAACAAAGCCAAACAAAAATATAGCAAACTACGAAATCAATGTGTGGCAGCTAAATCTGTAGGCAAAGCGCAGCTTGCAGAATTGGCCGATGTTAAAAATGACTTAGCTAACAAACAACAGGCCTTAGAACAGTGCGCCAAAAAAGTAGATGCTTGCAAAACAACTCCCTTAACACCACCTGCGCCAGTCACCCCACCCGTTACAAATACACAAACCACGACTGCCACAAAAGAACACAAATACAACATCATCTTTGGAGCCACCTACTTAAGTGGCAATCCTGAACGGGACGAGCTTTCCCGCTTAGTCGACACCACCCATAAAGAATACGCTGACAGATGGGGCATCACCCACCGCGTGGTCGATCAAAGTCTCTTGAAGAAAGAATGTACACTAGATAACCGCAAAGTAGACTGCGTGCCTTACTGGAACAAAGTCGCTGTCTTGCGCAATTGGCTCAAAGAACCAGCTCAAAGCTCTAAACAAGAATGGTACATCCTAGCCGATGATGACATGCCTGTCACCGATATGACGATTAATCCGAGCGAAGCGATCGATATGCTGCGCCGTGGCAAAGATACCAGCATCATCGTAGCAAGAGATGTCGTGGTATGGACTGGTGACGAAAAGACATCCGTCAACACCGGCCTGCTGTTTATAAGAAAAGATGAGCATAGCCGCAAATTCATCGAAAAATTATGGGAGCGCCGTAACGACCATTGGAGCGACACAAATCAAAAATGTCGCACACTTGGCACCTGTGTCAATCAAGATTCTCTCCATGAGCAGGAAGGGATGGCACGTGTCATTAAAAATGACAAGTCCCTCCTCAATAAGGTAGTCACCTTGGTACTGCCAAGGGAAAATTATGTCGATGCTAATGGCAAAACCAAAGAACTGGCCATAAACACCTTCAATCGCCATGGCTGCTTCTTACGAGACAATAAAGATTGGAAATTCGAAAACATCGACTATTCAAACTGTGATGCCAAATATCTAGCAGGAGCATGGCGTCCAGGCGATTGGTTAGGCCAGACTGCCGGCGTGCCTATTAAGGGCTGGTACTGTGGCGACTACGACCCAAAAAAGCCTAATGGACCCATTAATCCAAAGGACTATGCAAAAAATTATCAACCACCAAAACAACCCGGCCCAATACGCTATGATAGACTCACCGAAATGATTTGCCAAACGGTGCGCTAAGGAAAAATGAACGACATGGACGATGAGAAAATTGTCCATGTCGTCCATGTCGTCCATGTCGTCCATGCAGTCCATTCAGTCCATTATTTTACGCCTTTTGCTTTTATGTCTAATCCCTTATAATTAATTAGTTTTATCCTAGATAATGAGGGCATTCGTGGATCCACGCACCATTAGTTTACAAAAGGTTAAAGTCCATAACCTGAAATCGGTCGATTTAACCCTCGCTACCAACCAGCTAATCGTTTTCACTGGTGTATCAGGTTCAGGCAAATCTTCGCTTGCTTTCGATACCCTCTATGTCGAAGGACAACGCCGCTATGTCGAATCGCTGAGCACCTTCGCCCGACGCCAACTGGGGGAAATGGCCAAACCCGATCTAGAACATGCCTCAGGCATCTCCCCTACCATCTCCATCGAACAAAAGACCGCCGGCCGCAATCCCCGTTCGACCGTCGGTACCATGACAGAAATCTACGATTACTTGCGCGTCCTCTATGCCCGCGTGGGCATCCCCCACTGCCCAATAAGCGGCGAACCAGTCACCCCTCAAAGCCGCGAACGCATCATCAAAACCGTGCAAAGCCTCCCTGTTGGCAAACGCCTCATCGTCCTATCCCCATATGCCCAAGCCAAAAAAGCCGAATTTAAAGAAGACTTCCAAGACCTGCTTCGCAAAGGCTTTATGCGCGCTCGCGTCGACGGAAAAATCATCAACCTCAACGACGAAATCACCTTAGACGGCAGCGTCGCCCACGATGTCGATATCGTCATCGATCGCCTTTCCGTTCAGACAGATAACCATTCCCGCCTAGCCGAAGCGGTCACAAGTGCCCTTAGCCTTGGCAACGGCGTGATGAGCATTTTAGATGCCGAAACCGAAGAAGAGCAGCTATTCTCGATGCACGCTTACTCCCAAAAGTCTGGACAATCCTACACCTCACTAGAGCCGCACGACTTTTCTTTCAATAGTCCTTCTGGGATGTGCCCACAATGTAGCGGCTTAGGCATTGTCAATGAATTCGACCTAGCACAAATCATCAATCCAGAGTTAAGCATCGCCCAAGACTGCTGCTCCGTGGCCAGCTCCTATCAAACTGTGCGCTTTGGCAACATCTACGATAACCTTGCCAACCTATACAATTTTAGTGTCAACACCCCCTGGAAGAAGCTTTCCGAAAAAGCTAAAAAGGTTTTCCTCTACGGCACCGAAAAGAAATGGACGCGCATGCAGTTCGTCCATCCTGTAACCGAAGCCACCTGGACAGATCACGTGCAATGGCGCGGCGTTCTGCATGAAGCTCACTCCCGCTTCGCAGAAGCCAAGAGCGATACTTACCGCAAGAAGATGCAAAAGCTGATGAGCAGCCAAGTGTGCCCTTCTTGCCAAGGACAGCGCCTCAAACCCTATCCTGCCGCTACCCTACTTAACAACAAACGCATCAGTCAACTGACGTCCCTGACCGTAGGCGACTGCCTCGACTTCTTCTATACCCTAAAACTCACCGCCAACGAAACCCTCATCGCCGATGAACTGCTCAAAGAAATACGGCAACGTCTCCAATTTCTGGTCGAAGTAGGCCTCAACTACCTCACACTCGATCGTACTGCCCCCACCCTATCTGGCGGCGAAGCACAACGCGTGCGCTTAGCCTCACAAATTGGCTGCGGCTTAGTGGGCATTACCTACATCCTCGACGAACCCTCCATCGGACTCCACCCCCGCGATAACAAAAAGCTGATCCAAACACTGAAACACCTGCGCGATATGGGCAACACAGTCGTCGTCGTGGAACACGACGAAGAGACCATCTGGGAAGCTGATCATATCGTCGATTTCGGCCCAGGCCCCGGTTCACGCGGCGGCAAAATTGTGGTCGATGGCGACTTAGCCGCGCTTGTCACAAGCGACAACTCCCTAACCTCAGGCTATCTCACCGGCCGCCTGCGCATTCCTATCCCTAAAAAGCGGCGCAAAGCCCAAAAAGAATATCTCGAGATCAAAGGCGCCACACATCACAACTTAAAAGACGTCTCAGTAAAAATCCCACTAGGCATTTTTGTGGCCGTCACCGGCGTCTCAGGCTCGGGCAAATCTTCCCTCATCACCGATATCCTACATCCTGTGCTCGCCAACCACCTACACGGCGGCGAAATGCCCGTGGGAGCACACCAAGAAATCAAAGGCATCGACCATATCGATAAAGTCATCGCCATCGACCAAACTCCTATCGGCCGCAACCCCCGCTCCAACCCAGCGACCTATATCAAGCTGCTCGATGAAATTCGCGACCTCTTCACCCAACTGCCCGAAAGTCGCGCCCGCGGGTATAAACCTGGACGCTTTAGCTTCAACGTGAAAGAAGGGTCATGCCCCCAATGTGAAGGGATGGGACTAGTGAAGATCGATATGGACTTCATGGAAGACGCCTGGATGGATTGTCCACTATGCCAAACCAAGCGCTTCGACGAAGAAACCCTTTCCATCTTATACAAAGGCAAAAACATCTACGATGTCCTCGAAATGGAAGTGGCCGAAGCCCTCGAATTCTTTGCCAACATCCCTTCCATCAAACATAAACTCGTCACCCTCCAAAAAGTGGGCATGGAATATATCAAGCTGGGACAATCGTCCACCACGCTCTCTGGTGGCGAAGCACAACGGATCAAACTAGCCAAAGAACTTGTACGCCCTTCCACTGGCAACACCCTATATATCTTCGACGAGCCCACCACGGGACTCCATTTTCACGATATCAAACACCTCCTCGAAGTGCTGCATGAACTGGTCGAACGAGGCAACACAGTACTCGTCATCGAACACAATATGGACGTGGTAAAAACGGCCGATTGGATTATCGACATCGGACCCGAAGGAGGCGCAGCTGGGGGAGAAGTAGTGGCCAAAGGCACGCCTGAACAAATTGCGCGTCTAGATACTCCTACAGGACACGCTGTGCACGAAGCCTTGCATCACAACGCCAAAGAAAAAATTGCTGCCGCCCTCAAAGCCAGCGAAACACGCCGCAAACGCAAACACAAGCCCATAACGCACGAAATCCAAGAAATCACCGTACAAGGGGCTGAACAAAATAACCTCAAACATCTCGATGTTAAAATCCCACGCATGCAATTGACAGTCTGCACGGGCCCTTCTGGCTCAGGCAAGACGTCGCTGGCATTCGACACTATCTACGCCGAAGGACAGCGCCGCTACATCGAATCGCTCTCCCCCTATGCACGCCAGTTTGTCAAACAGATGCCCAAACCCAAAGTCAGCCACGTCGAAGGTCTCTCTCCGGCGATTGCCATCGAACAAAAGGCACATGCGGGCAACCCACGCAGTACCGTGGGCACCATGACCGAAATCTACGACTACTTGCGCATCCTTTTTGCGCGCCTTGGCATCCCCCACTGTCCAGAGACGGGCGAAGTGATTAAAGCCATCAGCAAAGAACATGTGGTCGATCGCATCCTTACTTACCCCGAAGGGGAAAAACTCCAAGTCCTGGCCCCCATCGAAATGCGCAAAAATGAAAAATTCGAAGACACCATCGCCCGCCTCCAGCGCCTGGGCTTCTTAAGAATACGCCTCAATGGTGAATTTTTGGATATCGATACCCCAGAGCTAGCCACGCGTTTCGACCGCAAGCGCAAGAACGAATTATTCCTGGTAATCGACCGCCTCAAAGTCGCCCCCGCCGGACGCCACCGCCTCTTCGAAGCGGTAGAAAATGCCGCACGCCTTGGCGAGGGCAAATTGATCATCGCCAAAGAAAGCGGCGACATCGCCTTTAACTTAGCGTTCGCCGTAGAAAGCACAGGCAAATCCTACCCAGAAATTACCCCACATACCTTCGCTTTCAACAATGCCGCAGGCATGTGCTTAGACTGCCAAGGTCTAGGTTATCAGTATGGGGCCAACCTGATGCAGAACAGAGAACTGACGGTCCAGTCCGCTGCAGCCCTCATGTTTTTTCTGTGGCGCCAAAAGTATAATACAGCTTCATTCCACCTCTTCGAAGCGTTCCTCAAAGCCGAAGGGATCTCTGCCTCCATTCCACTCAACAAGCTACCCACAGAACAACTGCAGTTGATCATGCA
>JABDFJ010000045.1:19674-21204 GCA_013286645.1 Chlamydiota bacterium
TCATGCATGGATGCCCAGAAGATAAGTGGTATGAGACCAAAGAGGGTTTTAAATTCCGCTGGATAGGCATCGATAACGTCTTAGCCAAAATCGCCAAAGGGGCCAAAGCTGAAATCCGCGAACCTGTCATCCCCATGCTCGATGAACAAGAATGTATCTCCTGCCACGGCATGCGCCTAAACCCCTTGGCACGCCATGTCACCATCAACGATATCTCCATCGGCGACTTATGCCGCCTGCCCATCGAAAAGGCTTACACCTTCATCGACAAATTAAAGCTCACGGCCCAGGAAAATAAATTGCTGGATGAGGTCAAAAAGCAGGTATGCAACAAACTGCGTTTCCTACAAGAGGTGGGCTTACAATATCTTGCCCTAGAGCGGCGTGCTCCTACCCTTTCAGGGGGTGAAGCACAGCGCATCCGCCTAGCCCGCCAACTGGGCAGTGGCCTGACTGGTGTTTTGTACGTGCTGGATGAACCGACCATCGGTCTGCACCCAAGAGATAATGAACGCCTGAACAACGCCTTGCAACAGCTGAAAGAGCTAGGCAACACCCTCATCATGGTCGAACACGACCCCCACTCCATCGCCCATGCCGACTACATCCTCGATTTCGGTCCCCATTCGGGTGAACATGGTGGACATATCACCGCACGGGGTACCTTAGCAGAAATTGAAAGCGATCCCAATTCGCTGACTGGGGCCTATCTCTCAGGCAAATTGAGCATTCCTATCCCAGAAACGCGGCGCCCCGCCAACAAAGAATTCTTATCTCTCAAGCATGCCAAGATCAATAATTTGAAAGATGTCACTATCGATATTCCAGTGGGCATCATGACATGTATCACAGGGGTGTCAGGCTCTGGCAAATCCACCCTCACCCAACAACTGCTACTGCCAGCCGTGCAACAAGGGGTCAATGCCCGCGACAAAGTGGTCTATAAAGAATGCACTGTCAGCGGCATCGCCCAATTCGACAAAGTACTCTCCATCGACCAAAATCCCATCGGCCATACAGTTCGCTCAGATGTGGGCACCTACGTCGATGTCCTCGGCCGCATGCGCGAACTCTTTGCCAGCCTGCCAGTAGCGCGCACCAAAGGCCTGCAAGGTAAACACTTCAGCTACAACCATCGTCGCGGCATGTGCACAGCCTGCTGGGGCCTGGGCTACAAACGCGTCGAAATGCACTTCCTACCCACCATTCGTGTAGTGTGTGAAGATTGCCATGGCTTGCGCTTAAACCCTGTCAGCCTAGAAGTGATGTATGCGGGCAAGAACTTTGGACAATATCTCGATATGACTGTAGATGAAGTGCGCAAAGTATTTGAAAACCACCCTCGCATCGTTCGTCCGCTCGACACCTTAATATCGGTGGGCCTGGGCTATCTAAAGCTAGGCCAGGAGATGGCAAGCTTATCTGGTGGCGAAGCGCAGCGCATCAAGCTAAGCCGCGAATTGGCCAAGCGCTCTTCCGGTCGCACTCTGTATATCCTCGATGAACCAACCACCGGACTCCATAGTGACG